>CAJVYZ010000180.1 GCA_913009915.1 uncultured Gemmatimonadota bacterium
GGGATTGACAGTGTCGAGCTGTGACTGAAATGATGTGGTGCCGGTTGAGTTCTGCATGATATGGCTTTTTGATTGTTTTTTGTTTTATTTTTGTTTTTAATGATCCGGCGACCACCGAGATCTACACTCTTTCCCTACACGACGCTCTTCCGATCTACCCGTCGATCAGCAACGCCCCTTCACCCCGAAGGGCTTCGGTGAACAGCGGTGCCGGATCGATGTCCCCCGCCAACGCGGTGGGATGGAACTGGACGAACTCCAGATCGAGCAGGCGAGCGCCGGCACGCGCCGCCATGGCCACGCCACCGCCGTAAGCACTGGCTGGATTCGTGGTACGGGCGTACAACCGGCCGATGCCTCCGGTGGCCAGGATCACCGCCGGTGCCACCATAAGTGTCAATGATTCGTCCTGGTGCCTGACGACCACACCGACGACTCTCCCCCGGGAGCGCACGAGATCGAGTGCCGTGACACCTTCGATCACCTCGATACTTCCCCGCGCCCGGACCGCCTCGCCCATGGCACGAGCCAACTCAGCGCCGGTAGCGTCACCGTGCGCATGAACGATGCGGCGCTTCCGGTGCCCGGCCTCGCGTCCGAGCGCCAGCACCCCCCCCAGCGTGCGATCGAAACGCATGCCCAGGTGCTCCAGCCACTCGATGCGTTCGGGAGCCGCTTCGGTCAGCACGCGCACCGGACCGGCAACCGCCAGACCGCCGGCCACCTCCCTGCTGTCCGCGGCGTGCAGATCGGGCGAATCCCCGGGGTCCATTGCCGCGGCGATGCCCCCTTGGGCCAGCACCGTCGATCCATCGTGGGCAAATGTGCCCTCCGTCAACAACACCGCCTCCGGGAGTCCCAAGGCGGTCGTCATCCCGGCGACCCCGCCACCGACCACGATCGGGGGACAGTACTCGATCCGGTCCAGCTCTAACCCACTCATGCTCGCGCCGTCGCCGGTTCATCGGCGGCACCAATTGCCAGCATCCGATCCACCGCCCGGCGAGCCTTGACGGCTACCGCGGGGTCCACCTCGACCGGGTAGCGCATCATCTCGAGCGATGCACGGATGTTTTCCAGCGTGATCGTTTTCATGTAGGGGCAGAGATTGCATGGTCGGATGAACTCGACGTCGGGATACTCCACTGCGACGTTGTCACTCATCGAACATTCCGTCACCATCATGACCCGGCGCGGATGATGTTCGCCGACCCAGGCGATCATCCCCGACGTGGAGCCCACGAAGTCGGCCTCCGCCAAGACCTCGGGAGGACACTCGGGGTGGGCGATGATGTCGAGATCGGGCGTGTTGCTCCGGTACTCTCGCAACTCCTCCGCCGAGAACCGTTCGTGCACGATACAGGTGCCGTGCCACAGGATGATCTCGACATCGGTTTGTGACGCGACGTACTGGCCCAGGTACTTGTCGGGGAGGAAGATCACCCGATCGGCACCGAGGGATTCCACGACCCCAACCGCGTTGGACGAAGTGCAGCACACGTCCGATTCCGCTTTCACTTCGGCCGAGGTGTTCACGTACGTCACCACCGGCACCCCCGGGTACTCCTCCCGCAGGCGGCGCACGTCGGCACCGGTGATAGACTCGGCCAGTGAGCATCCCGCCCCCAGCGTCGGAATCAACACAGTCTTGTCGGGACTCACGATCTTGGCGGTCTCGGCCATGACGTGGACCCCCGCCATCACGATCACGTCAGCGTCGGTCTCGCCGGCCATGCGGGCCAATTGGAGAGAATCCCCGGCCAGATCCGAAACACCGTGGAAGATGTCCGGGGTCATGTAGTTGTGCCCCAGAACGATGGCGTTACGCTCGGCCTTGAGCCGGTTGATGTCGGCGATCAGCTCTCCCACCATCTCGAACTCGATATCGGGAACGACGCCCCTCAGCTTGGCGGCGATAGCAGGATCGATGGGCATGGACCGCCTCCCCTAGTAGATATACTCACAATGAGTATAAGAGTACTCATATGGAGTATAACCGCTGGCAGGCGATTCGCAAGGGAGCCGGTGGGGAGAGGGTCAGCCCCTGGCCGGGAGGCCGAATCCGGGCCGGGGACGTTCCAGCAACACCTCACGCCGGAAGCGGTACAATTCGGCGGGTCGGCCGCCGCTTCGGGACCGGCGTCCGGTTCCCTCGACCAGACCGCCGCGCTCGACCAGTCGCCGGAAGTTCTGTTTGTGGAGGCGGACGCCGATAAGCGCCTCGACCAGTTTCTGTAGAGTGAGCAGGGTGAACGTCTCCGGCAGGAGTTCGAAGACGACCGGCCTGTATGACAACTTCCCCCGCAGCCGCGCCAGGGCCGTGGCCGCGATGCGCCGGTGGTCGAGGACCATCGGGTCGCCCGAGAGCCCGGCAGAGACCGCTCCACTGTCTTCCAGGCGGGCCTCGTTGATCAGACCGAGTTGGTAGAGGAGTTCATAGCGCTCGAGTACCCGCACCGGATCCCACGGGGTCTCGTCGAGTCCGAACGCCACCCCGGCACGCTCGGCCCGCAGGCGGTGATCCGCATCCGACTCCGCCTGGTCGAGCCACGACCTCAACGCCGGCGCGATCACCTCGGCGATCACTCCGGCTTCGCCCTCCCGGTTGTCTTCCCAGGGGAGGAATTGGTACCAGGGCCACCAGGCGGCGCCGGTGGATGGTTGCTCCTCCCGAACCAGCGCCAGGTAGGCGATGGACAGGACCCGCGGCCCGCCACCGCGTTCGGCGGGGTGCCGGTAGCGGTCGCCGAAGGTGTAGAGCTGCTCCACGTATCCCACGTCGATTCCGGCCTGTTCCCGAATCCATCGCCTGAGGCCACGGTCGAGTGTACGGTCGTGAGCGACGTCGAGTGCGCCGGACGGCAGGCCGGGAAGCGCGCCGTCTTGATTCGACGACCGCAGCGTGAGGATGCGTGGCTCGTTGTCGGTAACGGCGACGATGACCGCTTCCAGAACCACTTCGATGTGGGATGTGTCCATATCCGTTCGCTCGTTCACGGACGAAGTGAATCAGGGAAACGCACGAGCGCAAGGTTCACTCTTCCAAGTTGCCAATTTCCAATTCCCAGTTTCCACTTTATGTTCCTGTCCATCTCTCCCAACGGAGCGGCACCTTGTCACCACCGGGCACTCACTCCAATCCCCTGAGAGTGGCGATCATCGGATCGGGGCCGGCCGCATTCTATGTGGCCGAGCGACTGCTCAAGGTCCTGGAAACCGGGGTGTCGATCGACATGTTCGAGCGCCTCCCGGCCCCGTTCGGTTTGGTCCGCTACGGTGTCGCCCCCGACCACCAGAAGATCAAGCAGGTCACCCGGGTGTTCGACCGGGTGGCCCGGCACGACGCCTTCCGCTTCTTCGGCAACGTCGAGTATGGCAAGCACGTTGAGCTGGAGGACTTCCGTCGCCACTATCACCAGGTGTGCTTCGCCACCGGCGCCCAGACGGATCGGGAGTTGGGCATCCCGGGGGAAGGTCTGGAGCGGAGCCATCCCGCCACGGAGTTCGTGGCCTGGTACAACGGACACCCTGATTTCCGCCAGTGTCGGTTCGACCTTTCCGCCGAGCGCGTGGCGGTCGTGGGGGTCGGCAACGTGGCGGTGGATGTGGCCCGCATTCTCTGCCGCACGCCCGACGAATTGGCCCGAACCGACATCGCCGACTACGCCCTAGAGGCCCTGCGCCAGAGCAAGGTACGGGAGGTGATCATGCTCGGGCGGCGCGGGCCGGCACAGGCGGCGTTCACCAACCCCGAGGTGCGGGAGTTGGGCCAACTGGAGGGCGCCGATGCGGTGGCTCTGGCCAACGAAGTGGAGCTCGATCCCCTCAGCCAACGAGTGGTGGACGGCACATCGGACCGCGACCTGACGCGGAAACTGGAGATCCTCAACGGCATGGCCGCGACCCCACCCCAAGGGAAGCCCCGGCGGTTGATACTCAGGTTTCTCGTCTCACCGGTAGCCCTCCTCGATGACGGCGCGGGAGGAGTGGGCGGCATGCGCATCGTCAGAAACCGTCTCGAGCGCAACGGTAACCGGCTCAGGGCGGTCGCGACAGACATTCACCAGGATCTCCCGGTCGACATGGTGTTCCGTTCGGTCGGCTACCGGGGTGTTCCGCTCCCTGGCCTCCCGTTCGACGACCGGGGTGGCATCATCCCCAACGACGGTGGCCGTGTCGTTGGCGACGGCGGGCAGGTCATTCATGGTCTGTACGTCAGCGGTTGGATCAAGCGTGGGCCCAGCGGCGTGATCGGGACCAACAAGCCGGACGGGAAAGAGACGGCGGACGCCATGGTCGAAGACGCCCGTGCGGCGCGCGCCTTCATGCCCACGGCCACCGAGCCGGCATCCGCGGCGTCCCTGATTCGGGAGCGGCAACCCCACGTCATCAGCTACTCCGACTGGCAACGGCTCGACGCCATCGAAGTGGAACGGGGTGAGCAGGCCGATCGGCCGAGAGTCAAGTTCACCGACACGGAGATCATGCTGCGGACACTCGCCTAGGCGGGGTTCGTCGAAGGTGGGTGAAGCGTGCTCCAGCGGTCTCGCGGCTAGAACCGCCAGCGGATGCGGCAGTCGTCCAAGCACACCCGGCCCTGCTGCCGTATCTCTCCCGTCGCACTATTGAAGAAACCGAATCGGTAGAGGCCGGCGGGAAGCTTCAGGATCGAATCGGTCGTCACCTCCCGGAACGATTCGGGGCCATCGGAAATCCGATGGAACCGCACCGGGAACCCCGGGGGATCCGACTGGAGCAGGACATTCACGCTGTCCGGCGCCAACAA
Organism: uncultured Gemmatimonadota bacterium; assembly: GCA_913009915.1. Taxonomy (GTDB): domain Bacteria; phylum Gemmatimonadota; class Gemmatimonadetes; order Gemmatimonadales; family GWC2-71-9; genus N074bin45. The sequence continues at coordinate 4,787 of CAJVYZ010000180.1, forward strand.
GTCCTCCAGCGCCCGGACCGCATCTAACCCTGAGCGGATGCGCACGGCCGAATCCCGCGCAGCGATGGCGCTGAAGAAGGCAAGCACCTCTTCCATGTACTCCCTCTCGGCGACCACCGTCATGCTGTCCTTGAGGAGCGGGGCTCTCACTAACAAGCGGCGCGCTGCGATACGGGACGTATCGGGTTCGATGGCCTGGGTCGCCGCTGCCACAATCCCCCAGGGGATTGTCGTTGCGGCCACCAGGAGCGTGACAAAGAGGTACCTCCTGAGGACGGACATGCTCGAAAGGGACACTGGGTCAGCCATCATCGTGGTCGGCCAGATCGAGGCGCAGAAACAAGCAATGCAGACACTTGGGACAGTAGGCCTCGAACACCCTCATGTCCTTCGTGGGGGGGGGATCCGGCTCGACCAACTCGACGTCACACCGGGGGCACGTGGGATGGACCTTCTGGCGCAGCTGGACCAGGATGGCGGCGACCTCCTGGCGTCCGTACGTCACGGGTGTATGGCTCATGAACGGATACCTCCATCAGGCGAACCACACCTCGAATATACGCCACGACCCCATGAACGTCTAATGAAGCCCGACTGAGAGTGTCCCAGAGATCACACCGGGGGTGAGCTGATCAACCTGGCGAGTGATGCTTCCCCCGCGTCCACCAGGGCGTCCAGGAAGCCCGAGATGTGGTCTGGGCCCGGCGGTGGGTCGGCCAGGAACGGATCCATGACGGTAGATCGCAGCACCACCAGGCCTTCCTTTCCGGCCGCGGCCCATTCTGCCGGCGTGGCCACCCCCAGTTGCTCCAACAGCGGGTCGACCGCCCGGTCGTACATGGGCGTCTGAAACCGGGTTCGGGTGATGATGTACTCCGGATCGGCCTCCGCGCTGACCGACATCACCTGATACACGCCCTCGTTCAGGGCGTTCACCGCGTCCAGACTATCGAGCAGCGGGTGGTGCAACAGGTAACACACGATGTTGATGTCCGGCTCCGGCAACAGGATGATCCTGAACGGAGCAAAACCGTGCCGGGCCAACGCCTGGTACAGCCGTCGTGCTCCGACCACCGTGCGACCGATCAGGTAACCGTACCCCGACTCGTCCAGCGGCAGAACCTTGTGACTGAGCCAGACTGCAGCAGCCGCGGCGCCGGGCTTGGAGCCCTCGAAGATGAAGCGACCTAAGTATTCCTGTTCCGTGCCCTCGGCCTGTCCGGCGGGCGCCAAATAGGGCGGATCGACGGCGACCAATTCACGGGCCCTGCGGTCCTTGAGAAGAATGGCGCCGGCCGGATACGGGATGTATCCCAACTTGTGCGGATCGATGGTAATCGAGTCGGCATCCGCCAGCGCCACGATCGACCGCACCCATTCGTCACTCGGCCAATCCACACCTAGTGGACTGTAACTGAAGTTGCGTAAGTACGACACGAGTGGTATATTCGAGCGTGTTTACTTCGGCGCATCCCCTCGACCTGTCCCCCAGCGAACGGACCGAACTAGAAGCCATGTCGCGCTCGC
>CAJVYZ010000181.1 GCA_913009915.1 uncultured Gemmatimonadota bacterium
TTTTTTCATGACCCGGCGACCCCCGAGATCTACACTCTTCCCCTACACGCCGCTCTTCCGATCTAACGGCCTCGGAACGGTGGCATGCGACTCCGGCCTGACGTCCTCGCCGCCCTGGCGATCGTCCTCGTGCTCGGCTTCGGTGCCGTTATCCTGGGATCTCGCCACGCCAAGACCACCGACCGCGACCGGCGAGCCTCGTCGTTCGTACCCGGTCCCCAGGGCACTCGTGCGTTGGCGGATGCTCTCGGTCGGCTGGACGTGACCGTCGAACGGTTCCGTCGCCGCACCGCGATACTCGACGATCCTGTGGAGGGTGAGGCCCCGCTCCTCATCGTGCTCGATCCGGGGCTGTCGCTCGATGTTCTGGAGGCCACGCAACTTACCCAGTTCGTGAAACAGGGCGGGCATCTTCTCCTGGCCGGGCCAGGCGCCCGGGCGGCCACGCGGTGCTTCGGCTACCTGCTCCAGGGAGATCGATTCGTGGGTCCCACTCGCCAGTTGTCGCCCTTCGGTGGTGGCCCGTGGGTCGACGGGCCGCGAACGGCGCTGTGGCTCACCGAGTCGGAACGGGATGGCGTTGTCGATTCGTCCGGGCTGTCGGATGCGTTCGTGAGCCGGTGCGACGTGCCTACGCCGGATGCGGTAGACACGCTGCTCGTCAATGCCGATGGCGCCCCGGTGATGCTGCGGTTGCATGTCGCCGGGTCGTCGGTGTATCTGGCCTCCGACGCAGTAATCTTCACCAACCGCAGTTTGCGCGACACCGAGGCGGGACCATACGTGCTGGCTCTACTGGCCGGCCGCTACCCCCGGGTCATGTTCGATGAGTATCACCACGGGTTCGGCAGTGGTGGCTCCATGACCGCCGTCGTCCTCGACTGGATGAGGCGGTCGCCGTGGGGTTGGGCCTTGTGGCAACTCCTCGCCGTGGCCACCGTGGCATTGGCCATGGCGGCGTTTCGGTTCGGCCCGGCGTTCCCGCCCCGGGGCAGGAGCCGCCGATCGCCGCTCGAGCACGTGCGCGCCCTGTCGGCGGCACTCGCGGCCGCCAGGGGGCACGACGTGGCGGTGCGGCTCATGATCGAAGGGTTGCGCCGCCGCCTGTCGCCCAGGGGCCAGGCCCTACGGTCCGACGTTGTCCCCTGGGTCGATCGTCTCGCCGAAAATGTCCGGACACCCGCCTCACGTGAGGCCGTCCGTACCCTGCAGCAACTCATGCGCGGCCCGGTCCGGACGGACGGAGTGCTACGGGCCGCCAACGCCGTGGAGGACGTGTGGCAGGATCTGAGACCGTAACGCGGGAAGAAGTGGTAGGCCAATCTGAGGTAGCCCGTTCACTGGTGGCCCAGTTGGGGCAGGTTGTGCTGGGCCAGGAGGAGGCCGTCAGGATCCTGGTGTCGGCCATCATCGCCCGGGGGCACGTGTTGCTCGAGGGCGTTCCGGGCACAGCCAAGACCCTCCTCGTCAGGACGCTGAGCGTGGCGCTGCGACTGGCCTTCCGTCGAATCCAGTTTACCCCCGACCTCATGCCGTCTGACATCACCGGCATAAACGTCATGTTCACCGCGGGCTCGTTCACCTTTCGGCCGGGCCCGCTGTTCGGCGACCTGATTCTGGCCGACGAGATCAACCGCGCGCCGGCCAAGACCCAGGCGGCGCTGCTCGAGGCGATGCAGGAGCGCACCGTCACCGTGGATGGCGAGTCCCATCCACTGTCGGCCGCGTTCACCGTATTCGCCACGCAGAACCCGATCGAATTCGAAGGAACCTATCCGCTGCCCGAGGCCGAACTGGATCGGTTCATCGTCAAGGTCATCCTGGACTATCCCGAGGCTGAGATAGAGCAGGGGATTCTCCGACGGGTGCTGGACGGATTCGAGTCTGACGATACCAGCAGCTACGGCGTCGAACCCGATCTCGACGCCGACGGCCTGGCCGAACTCAGGCGAGTCAGCCGCGGTATCCGCGTCGACCAGCGCCTGCTGGAGTACATGACCACGATCGTGCGGGCCACACGCACCGCTCCCGCCCTGACGCTGGGTGCCTCACCCCGGGCCACGGTGGCCCTGCTGCGCATGACCCAGGCCGCGGCACTCCTCGATGCTCGGGAGTTCGTCATCCCCGATGACGTGAAGGCCGCGGCAACGCCCGTTCTGCGCCACCGGGTCGTAGTCGCACCGGAGCTCGAACTGGAGGGTGTATCGGCCGACACCGTCCTCAAGTCCCTCCTGGAGAAGATCGAGGCTCCAGCCTGATGCTGTTTCCGTCCCGCCGGTGGTACTTCGGGGCCGCGGGGTTGGCGGCGCTGGCCATCGTAGGTGTGTGGTGGCCGCCCGGCACCGGGTGGATGATCGCCCTCGACGTCGCCTGGGTGCTCCTGCTGGTGGCCGACGGCCTCCTGGTAGTGGACCCCGCCACGCTAGAGGTCGATCGTGAGGCACCGCCGGCCTTCTCGCTGGGGCGTACCATGCCGGTGACCTATCGCTGGCGCCACCACCATCGCGGCCGAGTGACGGTCCGGATTCGCGAGACGTTCCCCGAACCACTTGGGGGAGCGGAAGTGCCCGAGCGGCTCCTGACCTTGCCACCGAACCAGATCGTTACCGAGATCATCACCATCGCGCCGACCAAGAGAGGCACGGATACCGCGGGGCGTATCGCTGTCCGGGTCCGGGGTCCGTTGGGGTTGATCTGGCGCCAAGGGACACTGGAGCGCGAGTGGACTGGGGTGGTGTTTCCGTCGTTGGAGGGGATCGTTCGCCGTGGCCTCCCGACCACCGCCAGCCGGCGCAAGGAGGCCGGACTCAGGAGCCAGCGTCGCATCGGCGAGGGCCGGGTGTTCGAGTCCCTGCGGGAGTGGGTGCCGGGGGACGACACCCGCAGCATCGACTGGAAGGCAACCGCCCGCCGCGGCAAGTTGATGGCGCGGGAATTCGAAGACGAACGTCGGCAGCACGTCGTCCTGGTCATCGATGCCGGAAGACTGCTGACGACCGAGATCGGCGGAATCCCGCGGCTTGAGTCGGTGATAACGGCGGCCCTCCATCTGGCCCAGGCCGCCATCGAGCATGACGACAACGTCGGGTTGATGGTTTTTGCCCGCGACGTGGAACTGTTCCTGCCGCCGGCCCGGGGCCGGCGGGCCCTGCGAGCCATCCTCAACGGGTTGGCTGCCATCGAAGGCCGCATGGTCGAATCCGACTACCCGGCAGCGTTTCGCTACCTGGCGGTCCGAAACCGGCGGCGCTCACTGACGGTGGTGTTCAGTGACGTGATAGATCGAACGGCCAGCGAGGCCTTGGTGACCTATCTTGGGTCGCTTAGGCCCCGTCACCTTCCCTTGGCCGTGACGCTCACCGATCCGGTGTTGGAGTCGCTCGCCAACACTCGGCCGGACTCGGTGGCCGCGGCGTTCGATCGGGCCGCGGCGGAAGAATTGTTGATCGCGCGAGAAGAGGCGCTCGCCTCGGTGCGGCGGCGGGGTGTACTCGTCCTCGACGTTCCCCCGGACAGGGCCAGCGACGCCGTGGTGGAGCAGTATACCCAGTTGAAGCGAAAGGGAGTTCTCTAATGCCCCGTTTCTTCGCCTCCGACAACAGCGCCGGTATCCACCCGGAAGTGCTCCGGGCGATCGAGGCCGCCAACGACGGGCACGTCCCGGCGTACGGGGACGACCCGTTTACCACGGCAGCCCGGGACGCGTTTCGCCGGCACCTGGGCGACGGCATCGACGTGTTTTTCGTGTTCGGAGGAACCGGGGCCAACGTGCTGGGGCTGGGGACGGTAATGGAATCGTACCAGGCGATTTTGTGCGCCGCCTCGTCCCATATCTACGTCGATGAATGCGCGGCGCCCGAACGCCATCTGGGATGCAAACTGATCCCCATTACGACCGCTGACGGGAAGCTCCGTCCGGCCGACATCGTGCCACACCTCAAGGGCTTCGGCGTGGAGCACCACGCCCAACCGCGGATCATCTCCATCACCCAGGCGACCGAGTTGGGTACCGTGTACCGACCCGAAGAGATTCGGGTGTTGGCGGATTTGGCGCACTCGCACGGCATGCTGCTGCACATGGACGGAGCCCGCATCAGCAATGCCGCGGTGAGCCTGGGCGTGGACCTCGCGGCAACCACCGGCGATGTCGGCGTCGACGTACTGAGCTTTGGGGGAACCAAGAGCGGGCTGCTCGCCGCCGAGGCGATCGTGTTCTTTGGGGGTGGCACCGGCGAACGGTTCCCCTTCTTGCGGAAACAGGGAATGCAGCTCGCCTCCAAGATGCGTTTCCTGGCGGCCCAGTTCTCGGCACTGCTCGGCGAAGACCTGTGGCGCCGCAACGCTGAGCACGCCAACCGTCTGGCGTCAATGCTGGCCGAGCGGGTAGCAGAGATCGAAGGAGTCGAGATCACCCAACCGGTGGAGTCCAATGCCGTGTTTGCCCGGATCCCACCCGCTGCGATCGAACCTCTCCAGCAGCGTAATTTTTTCTACGTGTGGGACGACGCCACCGCCGAAGTCCGATGGATGACCAGCTGGGATACGACTGAAGAGGATGTAGCCGCGTTCGCCACCGCGATTAGCGAGGAAGTCTCCCCCCGCTAACGGTTCACCGCACCCCACCCCCCACGCCCTACGCCCTACGTCCTACGTCCTACGTCCTGCGCTCTGCGCACTGCGCACTCTCACCTCTCCATGTAGACATTGTTGTTCCCCACGCCCATGGCCAGGTAGAGATCCCGGCCCCGGTACCCGCCGGCTGACACCCTCACGACCTGGACCCGGCAGTTGGCCACCAGGGAGACGTCGAACACCAGACTGTAGCGGCCGCCGCGGTCGCTGAACGTACGGTAGCCGGTGCCAACGACTTGGAGGTGTGCTCCGGAGAGCGCCATGCCGGAGTGGTCGTACACCACTCCGCTGATGGAATCGAGCACCATGGGTGAGTTGGGGTCGATGGGCGTGGGATCGGGAACGCACGTCGAATCCGAGGCCCAGGGGAGGGCGTTGTTCCGCGTACCGGTACCGGTGATGGGCCGTCCGAAGATTCGCTGGGTTTCTTCCTCCAGGGTTGGTCCCACGGCCCCCTTGGCCGCCGCCGCGCTGGCCAGGTCTTCCGGACCGTCCTCGATCACCCGAGCCGTTGAGATGACGTTGTCGTGCTCGTCGGACCCCGCACGGGCCTCGGCGGCGGCCTCGTCGGGGGAGGCGTCACGGGTGGCCGTGTTGGTTTCACGGGCCGGGGCGGGCGACAGAACGTCGTTGCTCTCGGGCCCCGGTGGCGGAAGTTCCTGTTGTGAAGGAAGGGCCGTTGCCACCGGCATTTGTGGTTCCGGCTCGGGCGGCTGGGCCTCGGGCACCGGTTCGGGGGCCGGGGGAGGGGGCGGCTCGAGGTAGACCATGGTCACCTCCCGGCCCGATTGCGATGGCCTGTCAGGGGCGGTGGCATCGTCCGTGCCGCCGCCCGAGAGGAACCCGGCCGCAGCCAGAAACAGGCCGGCATGGACCACCGCGCTGGCTATCACCCCCGGCCAGGTTCGCCATGGGCCCCGGTCGGGGAGCTCCACGGACCCCTTGGGGAACTCGATCCCCATCGCCACCTTGCGCCGCCGGTCCAGCAGGATCTCGGGTGGAATGACGCCTAGGCGAATCATGACACGCCCCCGGCCGCGGCTCCTCCCCACCCTGATGGGTGTGGGGGGAGACGAAAAGCGGGCCCGAAGGCCCGCACACTGGGGTAGCGGTCAGAATGGCGCATCTTGAACTCTATATGAAGATACGTCGTTCGGGGCCAGGAAGTTGACACCGGCCTCTCCCAGCGGCCCCGGTTTTTCAGGAATTGCTCAAGGTCCCTTCAGGACATCTTCACACACATCCCCATATCCTGCTAATAGGGTGCCGCGAGGACGTGGCGCCGGGACCATACTTCCGAGGCCGTCATGAAGATCTCCGAGCTGATGCAGACCGATTTGGCCGCGATTGCCGCTGATTCCTCTCTCGGGGAGGCCCTCACGATGCTGGTGGACGCCCACGTTCTGGCGCTGCCGGCGCTCGACGCCCACGGCAAGTTCGTCGGGGTGCTGTCCACTTCCGATCTCCTCGAAGCGCTCGCCGAGCATCGTAACGGAGACGTGGTAGCGTTGCTGGGCGACACCCGCGTCAAGGACTTGATGACACCCCAGCCCCAGTACGTGGCGCCCGACGATGACGTCAAGAAGGCCGCCCAGGAGATGCTGTACCTGGGCATTCACCGCGTCTTCGTCGTCGAGGGTGATGTCCTGGTGGGCGTGCTGTCCCAAAGCGACG
>CAJVYZ010000182.1 GCA_913009915.1 uncultured Gemmatimonadota bacterium
TTCAAGCAGAAGACGGCATACGAGCTATATCAGTGTGACTGGAGTTCAGACGTGTGCTCTTCCGATCTGTCACCGGGACGGACGGCCGGAATGCCGACGCGATCGCCGGCAAGATCGGCAACCCAATGACGGGCGATGATCTTCTCGGCGAGAGTCATCGGCCGCGCCGGCGTATCGGGGACCGGTACCCGAACCCTTCCCTGGAGCCGCGCGATGTTGTAGTGGAACAGCCCTCCGTACTCGATGATCCCCCGGGTGATGTCGCCCTCGCCCTCGGTGAACACAGCGAGAGGGATCGCCTCGCCGCGACGGAGCCGCTCGATGAGCGAGAAGTCCGTGCTGGTGAGCATTCCCAGGTTCTGGCAATTTTCCTGATAGATCCGCTCGATGTTCTCGGCGATGACCAACCGAATGCCGGCGCACATCTCGGCATACGGCGATTGCTCGCGACTCGAGCCCTTGCCCCGCCGCTTGCCGCTCACCGAGGCAACGAACCCCCCTTGGCGAACCAAACCCCGGGTAATGGGAAACTCTTCACCACACTTGAGGCCGAGATAGGGGAAATCCCCGAGGGTGTCGTCGTAGTAGTAGCAGATGTACGCCGGGGTGATTTCGTCGGTGGAGATATCGTCCCGCAGGGTCATTTCCTGAGGCCAGTCGAGGTCCTCACCCTCGAGTTGGCGCCTGACTAGGTCGGCGTCTTCCGCGAGGAACAGAACCCGCCCGGACAGCGTCACCTGGTCGGGGCGTTTGTTCACCGTACGATTCTTCAGGCTCTCGAGCATCAAACGCGATCTCCTTGGAGATCGAAAGATGCCCCGGCGCTGGAGGGTGAGCAAGGAGTTGGGATTGCCCGCCGGGCCCGGCTACCATTGAGACATGCGGACCACGTCAGCGTTGTTACTCGCCCTCCTCAACAGCAATTGCGCCCTGGCGCAGACCACTCCCGGGGCCCCGGACCCTCTTCATGTCGGGCCCGTGACCCAGTTCGAGGATGGCACGCTTTCCGAGAGTTCCGGGGTGGCAGCCAGCCGCCAGTTTGCCGGGGTCCTGTGGACCCACAACGACGGGGGAAACGCACCGTACCTCTTCGCGACCGACACTCTCGCCCGCATGCTCGGCACGTGGATCGTCGTTGGCAGCGACAACCGCGACTGGGAGGACATCGCCGCTGGGCCGTGTCCGGATGGCTCTCACTGCCTCTACTTGGGAGATGTGGGAGACAATCGCGAACGACATTCGACCAGCCGGATCTACCGGTTCCGCGAGCCAAACCTCGATTCCGTGCCCCGCGATTCGATTGGTGAGACACCGGCGACCGCCGTTCTGACGTTTCAATACCCCGACGGTCCCACGGACGTGGAGGCGATGTACGTCGATACCAACGGTGACGTGCATCTGATCAGCAAGGGTGGATCGGGTCGGGTGACGCACTATCGACTTCGGACCGACGCCTGGGGAAGCGATATCGACCACGTGGTGACCGCGGAGAGTCTGGGCCAGTTCCCGATCGATCCCGGGAATACGCGTCTGGCCGGGGTAACCGGGGCCGACCTTTCGGCAGACGGCCACCGGCTGGTGGTGCGGACCTATCGCGAGCTGTTCTTCTACGCGGTGGATGATACCGGTGCCGTGGGCGACGGGCCCGTCACCACTTGCCCGATACTGGGGCTCGAGTCACAGGGCGAGGGAGTGGCGTGGCTCGACGACGAGCGCGTAGTGCTGACCAGCGAGCGCGGCGTGTTGGGTCGCGGCACCGTTGCGGTGATCCGTTGCCGGCTGCCGTGGAGCCGGTGAGTCGCGCCGGCTAGCGGATGCGTGTCAGCCGTCCGCGGCTGCCCATGGTATAGATGGGACCGTGCCACACATCATCGATCATCATGACGGTCTCTTCTCCCGGCGCCCGCAGGGCATTGGGGTTCCCCAGAGAATAGGCGTCGGCCGCCTGGAGGTTCACCTGATACCCCAGGTCGGTGAACTGGCTGACAGTCACCACGCTGAGCGGATTGGTTCCGCCGGAGATGAAGCCCGTCATCAGTTCGGTGACGAAGGTGGACTCGCGCCAATGGCCATCTCTGGTACCGGGCCCTCCCTGGGTGTTTTCGACCGGTACCACAGAGGACGCGGAGTCCGGCGGGTTCCAGGGCCCTCCGGGGAGACCGTTGAACGCGGCCACGGTCGCCGATCCGGTGAAGTGGGTATCGGCACCGGTGTTGTCCGGGACGCAGACTCCGCCGGCCCCACCGGGGCATGACGGATTCCTGAGGAAATCGAAAAAGCCCGACAGCGACCACAGGGTTCCGAGTCCGAGCACGTGCCCCATTTCGTGGAGGATGGCGTCGGCGAGGGTGCCGTTGTTCTCGATAGTGGTCAAATCGGCGACGTCGAACTGCATGATGCCCATGATAGGCAAGATCGGTGAACCGGTTCGGATGGCACAGGGGCCGGCCTGACCGAGGACCCCGCCGGGGCCGTCGATATTGGTGACCTCCACCCAAATGAGGACGTCGTCGATGGTCCCGACGAACGCCGGGTGACCGATGCCGCAGAACCCGGCGGGAACGTCCCCGGGACCGGCAGCGATGGAGGGAAGGTCGCCGGTGATGACCTGGCTCCAACGGCTGGCGGCAGCGTTGAAGGCCGCTTGCTGGCTACCGCTGATGCTGCTGATGAAGTTGAGAGTGATGGTAAACGTGGCGGGGATGGCGGTAGCGGTAAACGACGCGGGCGGTAGTCCGGCGACGGTGGCGGTCATGGAGTTGGGTCCGACGGAAGGGCCCATCCTCCAACTGCCGACCGTGGCGGTCCCAGCCGAACCGGTCACCTGGGCAACGCCGGTGGCGCTGCCGCTACCTGAAGCAACCGCAAACGTCACGGCGATTCCCTGGAGCGGGTTACCGTCGGTGTCGAACACGGTCACCGAGGGCGGGAGGATCACGTCGGACCCCGCTTCTGCTTGTTGATTGTTGGTCGAACCGTCGGCGGTAATACTGCCCGGAGGAAGCACCGGGTCGGAGCAGGCGCTCACGAGAACGGCAACAGACAATATGCCGTACGACGTCATCCTCGTGACGATGCACAACGGCTGATCCCGACGGCTCATGGGCAGTTTCTCCTTCATGGCATTGAAGACGGCTGGAGACGGTGGCTACTACACACCCCAACATGACGGGAGCGGCAACTACGCCCGCTTGGCATTAAGTATAGAACAATGGCACATTCGCGTGGCGGGTTCCGTGAGCTGGAACACTTGCCCCGGAGCGGCTGCGGCCATTACCCGATTCCTTTGTGAAGGCGACAGATTAGTGCGCATACGTTTCCGGTGGCTGATGGTCGCCCCCCTCCTGGCAGGACTGATCGTGCTGCTGGACCGACGCTCCACCGACAGTCCGCCGCACGAGGCGGAGTGGCTGAGCGCCGACGATGTGATGCTCCGAACCGTGCGGGCGGGCACCGGAGACACGACGGTGGTCATGTTTCACGGCTACGCCGAGTCGTTGATGGCTTTCCGGCCGATGTTCGACCAGCTGGCCGCACGCACCAGTGTCCTGGCGGTGGATCTCCCCGGGTTCGGCCTGAGCGACAAGCCTCAGACCTCCTACGATCTGGCGGGCTACGTCCGGCGAATGACGGCGTTCATCGACCGGCACATCTCCGGGCCGATCGTGCTGGTGGGACACTCCATGGGGGGAGAGGTGGCGGCTGCGGTGGCGCTCGAGCGGCCCGACCGAGTGGTGGGGCTGGTGCTGATCGCATCGGCCGGCTGGGGACTGAGTCCGGCAACCATGGCAGTAATCGGTGAAGGAGCCGACGTCATGGGTTGGATCAACGCGGTGGTCGGCGAACTGGTGGTCCCGCTGCACGACTCGGAATGGCTAGCCGAGCCCGAGGAACGGCGCCGCTACGACCCGCTACTGGATCCCGCGTTCCGGGCTGCCTCGGCGCGGGTGCTGAAGGAGTTTGATTTCGCCGCCCTTCAGACGAGGTTTGGTGACGTCCGGCAACCGACATTGTTGATCTGGGGAGAGCGGGATCCGACGATCCCCTTTGCCTTTGGCGAGGCCATCGATGACGCCATCGAGTGCAGCCGGATGATCACCATTCGCCGAACCCTGCACCGGCCGCACCAGACCGATCCGGATAGGGTGCTAGAGGCGATCAAACAGTTCCTGGACGACCCACCCGCGTGTCGATCAGGGGTGGGTGCGTCAGAGGAGACAGGATGAAACGGGTCTTGTGGATCGTCGTGCTGGCCCTGACCAGCTGCACGGAAAGCGCGGTCATCGCCCTGGTGGATTCGTCGGGAGACCGGTTGGCCGACGCCGTCAGCCAAACGACGTTCTGGGCGGCACTGGAATTCCTGTCCGACGATGCCCTCGAAGGCCGGGCACCGGGCACTCGCGGGGGCGACCTGGCGGCCAAGTACGTCGCAGCTGAGTTCCGTCAGATCGGGCTCGAGCCGGCCGGAGACAATGGAACGTTCTTCCATCGCGTTCCCATCATCTCTCTGACGCCCAATCCGACATTGTCTCTCCTTCTTCCGGGACGTCCGACGCGACGCCTGCGCTACCCGGAGGACTACGTCCTGTGGTCGATGCGCGACGAGCCGGTGATCGAGGCACGGAGCAGCGTCGTGTTCGTAGGCTATGGCGTAGTCGCCCCGGAGTACCAGTGGGACGACTACGCGGGGGTGGACGTCTCGGGCAAGATCGTGCTGACGTTGGTCAACGACCCGGGCTTCGCCGATTCGACGATCTTCCGGGGCGAGGAGTTGACCTACTACGGCCGCTGGACCTATAAGATCGAAGAGGCCGCCCGCCATGGGGCGTCCGGCATTCTGCTGGTCCACAGCGCAGAGAGCGCCACATACCGTTGGGCCACGGTGTCGGGGTCGTGGACCGGCCCCCAGGTCCGCCTGGAAGCGCCTCCGACGGAGCTCCTCCTGGCGGGTTGGCTGGCGGAATCGGTTGCCGCCGAACTATTGCAGTCGGTGGCGCCATCCGTGGAGGCGGTGCTGCGTATAGCGGCATCGGGGAGTTTCACTCCGGTCGAGCTACCGGTGTCGGCGGTCGCGTCAGTGGTGAGCATCATCGAATCGTCGGAGACGGTCAACGTCGTCGGGCGGCTCACTGGCTGGGGCGACAACCCCAACGAGTCGGTCCTGATAGGCGGCCACTACGACCATCTCGGAATCGGCACGCCGGTCGAGGGAGATTCGATCTACAATGGGGCCGTCGACAACGCCTCGGGCACCGCGGCGGTCATCGCCGCAGCCGAGGCGTTCATGACCAGCGGCGTGCGCCCCGACCGGTCGATCCTGTTCATGGCGTTCGGGGCCGAGGAATCAGGCCTCCTCGGATCCAAGGCGTTCGCCGCCCGGCCCACGCTCCCCCTCAGGGACCTGGCCGCGGTACTCAATCTCGATGAGATGAATCTGTACGGCCTGACGGCCGACGTTTCCGCACTCGGGGTCGACCAGTCTTCCCTGGGCGACGCCTTCACGGCCGCGGCCCGCGCCGAGAGGCTGGACGTGACCGTGAACCCAGACGCCATCCGCAAGGGCTTTTTCTTCCGCTCGGATCACTTCCCCTTCGTGCTGGCGGGAGTGCCGGCCTTGTCGCTGCAGTTCGGCCACGAGTACGCCGAGCGCCCTCCCGGTTGGGGAGCGCAGATGGATCTCGAATACGGGGAACGGCGGTACCATCAGCCGGCAGATGAACTCCTCACCTGGTACACACCCGCTGGGGCGATGCAGCAACTGAAGGTCATGCTGCGAACCGCCTTGAAGGTGGCCGATGCTTCCGATCAACCGACGTGGAACGAAAGCTCCGAATTCAAGGCGGCGGGCGACGCCCGGCTGCAACAGTAGTACCGCTCAGGAGGAGTCTTCCTGCCACCGTCCTTCGAGGGCGACGCCGAGCCCGTCGGCAATGCGGTTCACGAAGGCGAAGTAGGCCGTCACGGAAACGAGATCGTGGATGGCAACGTCGTCCAGTCCCTGAGCTCGCAGGGGGACGATGTCCTCTGGAGTGATGTCCCCCGGGGATCGGGTCAATTTCATGGCATAGTCGAGTATGGCTCGATCCAACGGCGGCAAATCCAGGGCGCGGTAGTCCTGGGCCAGCGCCTCGACGAAGCCCGCGTGGTCTTCGTCGGGATGCTCCCGCTGCAACACGACACGGAGTCCCGCTCCGTGATGCAAGATCGGAAGAGCGTCGTGTAGGGAAAGAGTGTAGATCTCGGTGGTCGCCGTATCATTAAAAACAAAAAAACAAATTTATTTACTATAG
>CAJVYZ010000183.1 GCA_913009915.1 uncultured Gemmatimonadota bacterium
TGAGAGTGTGTGAATCACTTGTTGTTGTTTTTTTTTTTTCAAGCAGAAGACGGCATACGAGATATATCAGTGTGACTGGAGTTCAGACGTGTGCTCTTCCGATCTCATTTCGTACACCACCGCGCCCAGGGCGTAGACGTCGCTTTGGGCGTTGAGTTCCCGCTCGCCCATGGCCTGCTCGGGGCTCATGTAGTGCGGCGTGCCCAGACTCATGCCCGTCTCGGTCATCCGCGTGTCGCCGGCCGAGGTGACGGCCAGGGCAATGCCGAAGTCGGCCACCAAGGCTCGGCCGTCGTGCAGTAGGATGTTCTCCGGTTTGATGTCGCGGTGGATGACGCCGTGGCGGTGGGCGTAGTCGAGCGCATCGGCCACCTCACGCCCGATCCGAACGGCCTGGTCCACCGGGAGGACGTTGTCCCGGTCGAGTCGGTCCCGCAGCGACTCTCCCTCGACGAACGGCATCACGTAATAGAGGAAGCCGTCGGCTTCGCCCGAATCGTGCAGCGGGAGGATGTGGGGATGCTGCAGATTGGCCGTGGTCTTGATTTCCTGGAGAAATCGCTCGGCCCCGATCACCGCGGCCAGCTCGGGCCGCAGCACCTTGAGCGCCACCTTGCGGTCGTGCTTGACGTCGTCGGCCAGGTAGACCGTGGCCATGCCGCCCTGGCCGATCTCGTGGTCGATGCGGTAGCGGTCGGCGAGTGCGGCGGCGAGGGACGGAAGGGGCTGAGCCATGTCGACCAATATGGGGGGAGCCAGGATATTGGCAATTGGTCGTTGGCGGTTGGCTATTGGAAACTGAATATTGACAGAAGGAGGCTGGCCGCTAATTCTGCCCCAACGCCCAACGCCCAACGCCCAACGCCCAACGCCCATGCCCATGCCCGACCTTCGCCCCCTCACCAATCTCCTCGCCGGCCGCACCATCACGGTCCTGGCCGGGGCAGGCATGTCTACCGAATCGGGCATTCCCGACTACGGCGGCCTGGCCTCCCGCAAGCGTCGTACGAGAATCCAGTACGGGGATTTCGTGGGCGAGCCCGCCGCCAGGCAGCGATACTGGGCTCGCGCCGCGGTCGGCTGGCGCAGGGTTCGCGCCGCCGAACCCAACGACGGCCACCGGGCCGTCGCCAGGCTGGAGGCGGCCGAGTGCGTGGTGGGCGTGATCACCCAGAACGTGGACGGCCTGCATCACCAAGCCGGCAGCCGGCGCGTTGTGGAATTGCATGGCTCGCTGAGCCGGGTGGTGTGTCTTGGCTGTGGCTCCGTGGTAACCAGAGCCGATGTGCAACAGCGGCTGGAGCGCCTCAACCCATGGATCGCCGCTTCGGAAGCGCCACACGAGCCCGACGGCGACGCCGAACTGGCGGACGAGCGGGTGGCACGGTTCGTCGTGCCGGAGTGTGAGTCGTGCGGCGGGAGTCTCAAGCCCGATGTCGTGTTCTTTGGAGAGCGCGTGCCCAAGGCGGTTACCGAAGCGGCATGGCAGCTCTATGAGGAAGGTGAAGTGCTGCTGGTGGTGGGCTCGTCGCTGGCGGTGTTCTCCGGCTATCGCTTTGTGCTACAGGCGTCGAAGGATGGCCGGCCAGTGGCCGTTCTCAACCTCGGTCCCACCCGGGGCGACGACCGGGCCACGGTCAAAGTCGAGGGGCACGCAGGCGCAGTACTGTCGTCCGTCGCCGAGCAGTTGGCCGAGGCCGGTTGACCGGGGGTATGGAGAGAACTATCACGCGGGCAGAGACGCGTTGACTCAACGGGTGGCTTCAGGTCACCCAACCGAGCACGTCATATCCTGTCCACAGCACATCGGTGACTTGATCTTGCCGTGCCCGTTGGGGCAGGTAGAGATGTGGACCGAGCTACCGTCATCCATGGTGAGCGTATCGTGGACCAATTCCGCGTCGCACTGCCCACAAGTCATGGTGCCAACGCTCATCCCGCACTTGCCACAGGTATATGCCGCCATGGGGGGCCTCTCTTGAAGGTTGTCAATATTCTTCAGAGGAGTTTGTCGGTTGGGTTCACGTCGCGCAAGAGGTGGAAGAAAGGGAAAAAAGGGAAAAGAGGGCTAAGAGGGCTAAGAGGGCTATGGTCTTGACCCGGTGTCCACAAAACCGGGACAGGCTCACTAAGAGGTGGCTGTGGTGAGTCCCTCTTAGCCCTCTTTTCCCTCTTAGCCCTCTTAGTCCTCTTTTCCCCCCAGCGGCTCCGGCACCACACCAACGCTGGGTGGCGGGTAGTGAGTACTAGGCCCCCTGGTTGCGACCCTCTCGCCACAGCAGCACCGCGAGCGCGCCGGGCACCACCGCCCCGACCACACTGACCCACATGGGCATTGCTGTGGATCCCACGATCAACTCCACGCCGAACACCAGTCGCAGGGCGTGCGCGGCGGCAACGGCCGTCAACAGGACGATGGTGATGGTGGCTATTGGTTTCATGGCGCTCTCCCGAATGTGAGGCAGTTCTACGGCCTGGGGCCCGAGGCGTTCCAGTGGGCCAAGAGGACTATCGGCACGACGATCACCACTGCAGCGGCAAAGGCGGCGCCGATCGCACCCCGCTGTACCAGAAACCAGCTGGGGCCCACGACCGCCAGCGCGGCGGCCAGCATGGCCGGGGCGGCCCACGGATTGGCGAAATTCCACGACCAGCCGATCAGCCACCGGTGGCGT
Source organism: uncultured Gemmatimonadota bacterium (assembly GCA_913009915.1). Taxonomy (GTDB): domain Bacteria; phylum Gemmatimonadota; class Gemmatimonadetes; order Gemmatimonadales; family GWC2-71-9; genus N074bin45. Next base: position 2,676 of record CAJVYZ010000183.1, read on the forward strand.
ACCACCACACGGGGATCGTTTCGGCAGGCATAGAGCACGCCGAGGTGCCAGTGCTGGGGATCCTGCCTGAGTGACTCGGCTTCATCCCTGGTGATCAGTTGGTCTGTCACGGTCACGCCTTTCGCAGCGCTCAGGGGCTTGGATGATCGTCCACATGACGATAACTGGGGACCAATATTGCAGCCGGAGCGCCGGCGCGCGAGCTGGTGGGGTTCGCCAGTCACCTTCCGGCAACCTAGGAGGATCCGGGGTAGACGAACACCACTGCCTCTTCGTCGTCTGTGACGGCTCCCGTGCTCGAATACAGGGCTATGGCGTCGTCGTTGCCGCGGTCGGTGAGCACGAACGCCTCCTTCAGGTGCTCTCGCTCGACGACCTCGCGGACATGCCGCATCAGGGCCCGGTCCACTTCCCGGCGGCGATGGGACTCGGTGACCTCTACGTCGTAGACGAACAGCTGTCCCGAGGGATGATCGACCCGGTCGAGGTGGTACGCCAGCACCATGCCCACGATTTCCCCAGCGACCTCAGCCACGATGATGTAGTTGGCGTCGTTGGCCACGAAGGCCGCGGCGTGATCCGACGGCGTATCGGCGCCCTTGAGCCACCGTGCCACTTGGTGCGCGATCGCTTCGTCTCCCGCCGTCAACCGACGTACCGTGATGTTCATGATGATTCCGTCTCGAGAGTGACTCGCTGTCTACCGGAGTACCAACCACGCCCCCACCAAGAGCAGGACCACGCCGGTGAAGCGCCAGGCATCGAACAGGCGGACACTGGCTCCAAGCAATCCATAATGGTCCAGCCATGCGGCCAGGATGATCTGAACGGCAACCGCCAAGCCCACCGTGGCCGCCACCCCAATGCGGGGGATGGCGAAGCTTAGGGCGCTCACCAGCGCCACGCCGAGTGCGCCGGCACCCAGAGCGTACCAGGGGACGCTGCGCCAGGCCGCCAGATTGCCGCCGGGAACGGTCAGGATGAGACCGCCGGCTACGAGGGTGCCGCCGAGGTGGATGATGAACGCGCCCTGGAGAATGTCGATTCTTTGGCCCATCAAGGCGGCCAGCGGGTTTTGCAGTCCGATGGCGACGCCTCCGAGGAGGCTGATGATTATCGGTAGGAGGAGTCGCACGGAATCTCCCGAGTGAAGGAATGTCTTACAATATCGAAGCGAGATCGGGATGCGCCTGCCGCATCCGACGTTCGGTTGTGGGATCGTCGCGCATGAGTCGGAAATCGGCAAATTCGAACCCGGGCCCTACGGAACAGCCGACCAGGGTGTAGGCTCCCGCGGGCCGCGCGGCCTGCCACTGGCCGGCTGGGACCACGTGCACCGGCTCCTGGCCGGTATCGAATGGTCCGAGTATCACACGCCGAATCTTGAGGGTGGCAGGGTCGAGGGTGAGCAATTCCAGCGGATCCCCTTCGTAGAAATGCCAGATCTCATCCGACCGCACCACGTGCCAGCGGCTGCATTCGCCGGCGGCCAGTAGGAAATAGATGGTGGTCACTGCCGGGCGCTCACCGCGGGAGCCGGCGGTCACGCGATCGGGAGATCGGTAGACCTCGCGGTAGTGTCCCCCTTCCGGGTGTGTCTCGAGACCCAGTGCATCGATTAAGTAGGCGGCGCGATCATCCATATCCTGGCTCATTTCGTTGTTGCGGCCGGTTCAACGGCCTTCAGTGCCGGCCGAGACATGGCGGCGACACCAGATGAAGGCGAACGGGATGCCGCTGGCGATGAAGGCCAGGTCGATCAGCGACAGGACCGGCTCGGATACCAGACGAAAGACGATGAGCGCCACGATGCCGAGGAGGTAGAGCGCTGGGAGCAGGGGATAGGCGGGAACCTTGAAGACGTCGGGACCGCCGACGCCTTGGCGGCGCAATTTGAACAGGGCCACGGTGGTGAAGGCATAGAAGATCAGGATGGCGAACGTCATCCCGGCCACGATGTTCTCGAAGTTCTGGCGCACCAGCAGGATCACGGCCGCCCACACGCAGTGCACCAGGATAGCGCGGGACGGGGTGCGAAACCGGGGGTGTACGTAGTCGAGCCACTTGAAGAACAGACCGTCCTTGGCCATGGCGTAGTACACGCGGGGCGCGGCGGTCATGGTGCCGTTGATGCTCCCCGTGGTCGACACCACCACCAGGGCGGCCACCAATCCGGCACCGATGGGTCCGATGACCTGAATAATGGCGTCCGAGGCCACGATGGTGCTGCCGCGCACGCCCTCGATGCCCAGGATCTGGTGGTACATCAGGTTGGTCAGCAGGTAGAGCCCGGCGATGGTGGCCACGCTGATGAGGAGGCTTGGCGGGAGCACCCGCCGCGGGTTTTTCATTTCCCCGGCCACGTACCCCAGCCGGTCCCAGCCGAGGTAGGAGAACACGATTAGCAGAAAGGCGGCACTGGCGTTGCCGACCGGACCCAGGGTCGCCGTTGGCGCAGCCGTAGTTGCCAGCAGGCTTACCTGTCCCCGGCTGGCGGCCAGGCCGGCCAGGGCCAGGGCCAGAAGGCCCACGGCCTTGATGATCGACGAGGGCCGCTGGTAGAAGGAAGCCCACCGGATCCCCAAGTAGTTGACGGTCCCCAGCACCGCGATGGTACCCAGCGCCACAGCCGTCTTGCCGCTGTCCGTCAGCGGTATGAAGTAGCCCAGGTAGTTGGCGGTGATGATCGCCAGGCCGGCGCCCGGGCTGGTCCGAATGATGAACAGTTGAGCCCAGCCGAAGACGAACCCGACATACGGGCCGAACGCCCGGGTCAGATAGACGTACTCGCCGCCGGTGTTGGGCAGCCGGGTACCCAGTTCCGCGTAGATGAGGCCGCCGGTGAACGCCAGCAGGCCTCCGAGGATCCAGTAGAGGGCGATGATGCCGAATGACGAGTGGTAACCCGCGATGATCTGGGGGGTGGAGAAGATACCGGCGCCGATGGTGATGCCGACGACGATGCTCACCCCGTCGACCAGGGTGAGCGACTTGCGGAGGGTCGGTTGGGGAGTGGTCACGTCCGGCTGGTGGCTACCCCCGGTCCCGTGGGTGTCTCGGCGGTGGTACCCGGGTCAGTGCTCTGTTGGTACCGGCCGATCGGATGGAAGTGGGACCATCGACACACAGTGCCCCACCCCCAATGCTGGTGGGCCGGCTACAACTTGTCGAAGGTGACCGTTGCGGACGTGCCGTCGATGACGGTGTTGACGGTCATGACCGTGCCGGAGATCGAGTAGTTGAAGGTGACCACGTCGACAGTGCCCGGATCGAGAACGATCTGGGTGGCGGAGGCCGTGTAGTCGCCGAAATCGGCGCAGTCAGCCACTCCCATATCGCACAGACCGCCCTGGTCGTTGACGATGGCGAACGCATACGTGCCATCGCTGTTGAATGTGAAGTTCAGCGTCATTCCCATGGTGATGAGGTCATTGCCCCCGGCCACGAAACTGGTGGCGGTCCAGGTACCGAGGACGGCCGGGTTTACGCCGGGTCCGGTGCCTGGGTCATCGGATGAACAGCCGGCGACGGCCCCTCCGAGGGCGAGTGTCATGAGATCGGAAGAGCGTCGTGTAGGGAAAGAGTGTAGATCTCGGTGGTCGCCGTATCAT
>CAJVYZ010000184.1 GCA_913009915.1 uncultured Gemmatimonadota bacterium
CTCGGCCCTGACGGTCGACGGGGCGCGCGAAGGACAGACCATCAGTCTCTAGCCTGGAGTGGTGACATGCGACTCCGCACGCTGGCATACGTGGCGGCAACCGCCATGGCGGCACCTTCCCTGGCGGGACAGGACCTCCCCACGAGGATTGCCGTACTGGCCTTCCAGGACGGGGGCTCCTACGGGCAGGACCAGGACGATTTCGCCGCCCTCGAGCGCGGCATTCCGGGCATGCTGGTCAGCGAACTGAGCCTGCACCCTGACGCCCGGCTGGTCGATCGCAGCGAGACCCAGCGAATACTGCAACAGCAGGACCTCGGCGAGCGCGGACACGTCAATGCGGTAACTGCCGCAAACATCGGCCGGCTCGCTGGCGCTCGCTACGTGGTGTTCGGGACGTTCGTGGACTTGTACGGCAAGTTCAGAATCGATGTCCGCATCGTCGACGTCGAGACCAGCGAGATGATTCACGTGGCCACAGCCAGCGATGACCGGGAAAACTTGTTCCGAATCGTTCAGGCGATCGCCCAGGAAATCCTGGCCGACCTCGAGTTCCCGCCCCTCTCGGGCGAGATCGAAGCGGGGCGCACCGGCCGCAACGTCCCCACCGACGCCGTGACATTCTACAGCCGGGCGTTGTGGTACCAGGACCGGGGCGAGACGTCGCTCGCCGTGGAGTTCTACCGCCGGGCGCTAGAGGTTTCCCCCGACTACGCCGAAGCACAGGAAGGCCTCCGCGGCATCGAGCCCTCCTGAGGGGCCGCCATTCGCCCCGTAGCGTTCCGCCACCCGGGAGCGTCGGTTAGGTTCCGGGGCACATCACCATGCGCTACCTCCTCCTGCATACCCCGGATTGGCAGCCAGGCACGCTGGCCGACGACTTGGCCCGCGAGGGTGTCGAGGTAAGGGTGGTAGCGCATCCCGAGTCCGAGCCGGCGGCGGATTGCCCCACGGTGGTGGTGCTGGGCCCCGCCGCACTGGAATCCGCGTCCGACGAAGTTCTGGACTCCATTTGGCGCTGCGGAGCCACCCCGCTCGGCGTTGGTCCCACCGGGGAGTGGGACATCCCCGCCGCCGTCGCCGCCGAGCACCTGAGCGCGCACCTGCCAGGCGACGCGGGACGGCGGAGGATGTTGCTCGCCATCCGGACGGCCCTCAGGGAGTCGGCGGTCCGGCGGCAGCAGGCGGCGGCAGAGCGAGAACTGGCGGCGCGGGCCATGGAAATGTCGGAGCTCACCGACATCGGCATCCAGCTGAGCCTGGAAAAAGATTACCGGACGCTGCTCGACATGATCTTGCGGTACGCCCTCCGGGTGACGGCCTCGGATGCCGGCAGCCTGTACCTGGCCGAGACGTCCGAAGGCGGTGACCGCCATCTGCGCTTCAAGCTGACCCAGAACGCCAGTCTCCCGGATCTCGATTTCGAGGAGTCGACCATCCCGTTCGACCGAGCGTCCATCGCCGGTCACGTGGCTTTGGAAAACGAGCCGCTGGTGATCGACGACGTATACCAGTTGGCCGACGACGTACCCTACCAGTTCAATCAAGCGTTCGACACACAGCACGGCTACCGGACCAAGTCGATGTTGGTCGTTCCGATGTCCAATCACCTGAACGAGGTCATCGGCGTGTTGCAGCTCATCAATCACAAGCGCCACGCCGGGGCACGGTTGGCGACGGCCGATGACGTCGACCGCCTGGTCACCGGGTACGCGCCCCGGTTGGTGGATCTGGGGCGAGCACTGGCCAGCCAGGCGGCGGTGGCGCTGGAGAACGGCCAGTTGTACCAGGAGATCGAGTTGTTGTTCGACGGTTTCGTTCGCGCGGCCGTGACAGCCATCGAGCAGCGGGATCCGGTGACGTCGGGTCACTCCGAACGCGTGGCCGACATGACTGTGCGGCTGGCGACCGTGGTGTCCGACCTGTCGGCAGGACCTTACCGGGACGTGGTACTCGACCGGCACCAGTTGCGGGAACTGCGCTACGCGGCTCTCCTCCACGACTTCGGCAAGGTCGGGGTGCGCGAGCAGGTGCTCGGCAAGGCGAAGAAACTCTACGCCTCCGATCTGACATTGATCAGACAGCGTCACGCCTTCCTGGTACGGACGGCACAGTGGCAGTTCGAGAAGGCTCGCGCCAATCACCTCGAGAAGTATGGTACCGAGGGATACCAACAGCTGCTACCCGCCCTGAGAGCGGCCCAGCAGCAGGAGTTCGCCCGGCTCGACCGGTTTCTGACCGCCGTGGTCTCGGCCAACGAGCCTAGCGTCCAGCCCGAGACCGTCGGACTCGGGGTAGAGGAGTTTGCCGACGAAACCTTCCGTACTCTCGACGGCGACACCCAACCGTTGCTCTCGGAAAGCGAGTTGCGCTACCTGCGAATCACCAAAGGGACCCTCGACGAGAACGAACGTAAGGAACTCGAGGACCACGTCCGCCACACGTTCGAGTTCCTCCGGCGCATTCCCTGGACCAGCGAACTCAGTGCGGTTCCCGATATTGCCTACCGCCACCACGAAAAGCTCGACGGCAGCGGCTATCCCCACGGAGTGCCCGCGACGGCCATTCCGGTACAGACCCGCATGATGACGCTGGCGGACATCTTCGACGCTCTGACGGCCCTCGACCGGCCCTATAAGCCCGCCCTCGGCACGTCGGTGGCGCTCGACCTCATGCGGGAGGACGTCAACCACGGCTGGCTGGACGCCGATCTGTTCGACATCTTCATCCACTCGCGTATCTACCAGACGACCGACGCGGGCTGATCGTCCCCGCGGCCGGGTCGCGCACAGGCACACGCCCCCATCGGGATCGACGCCCGCCACACGCGCCCACCGAGTTCGATCGGCCCTGCTTGGACCCTATACCATCAAACTGAGTCAAGATTCGGCAGCCACACTTGCCGTGGATGCGGGATGTCGCAACAGGCGCCGGACCGTAACCCACAGAGCAACATTGATAGGGACCGCCAGGGCGATTACTTGCCAGTTGGCCTGGTCGAAGCCGGGAAGGATCTTGGCCGCGGCGCCGAGCAACGAGCCGCCGGCTACCAGGCCGGCGAGGATGGCGGCCGCCTTCCTCCATCGATCAGACGCCAGCGCCAGTGGCACAACCACCAGGAGCAACAACGCCAGCGGGTTCAATTGCAGCACGTTCTCGTTGGCGCGGGTCATCAGGTGATCGGTGCCGAACCAGAGGAACAGCAATAGGCTCCCGCCCAGTCCAGCCACCAGCGCCCAGGCACCGGCCACAAGTCCGAGGCCCGCCCGGCCAAGCCGGCTGCCCCTACGGGCGACCCCAGCGCACCACACCATCACCGCCCCCCACACAGATCCGATTGCGAGGTAGATCAGGTACCATCCGGGCGGCTCGGTCCGCTCCGCTGGTCCCGACCCCTGGTAAAGGACCTCCTCGCTCCTCACCAGAGGAATGAGTTCCCCGTCTGGACCCTCGATCTGCACGGTGCGGAGGTACTCCTGCAGTCTCATGGGGACGTACATCTCGTCCCAGCGGGAGATGGGCCGGTCGGTTGGGCTGCCGAGTCCCAGCTTGGTTCCGGTGTAGGCGAGCGGGTCAGCTGCCAGCAGCCGGTCGGAGAGAGACCGCCAGGTGGAGCCGTTAACCGTGTCCGCCGACTGCGCGCTGATGGCACCCCCGACTACCTGGTCGAGGGCATCCCTGATACGGGTCGAGCAGTTGTCCCGATAGTAGTCGTAGCGGTAGTATCGGTTCTCTTCCAGGACGTTGTGTTCGAGAAACCGCAGAAGTTCTGCGCGTGCCGCCGGCGGGAGATCAAGTTCCTGGACCCACACCGAGCGATCCCGGCTGATGTATGCCGAAATCATGTCCCTGGGGTAGGCCGCCCCCATCCAGTACCACATCTGGCCCTTGACGAACCTCGAGAGAAATCCCGGTTTGGCAAAATCGAACCGGCCGTAGTCGTAGACAATTTCGCGCCCGGTGGTTTGGTCCTTGATCCAGATGGCATTGTGGCCAAACAGTTCCCACACTTCACTGCCCGGTCCTGCGGTAATCAGGCTGACCGTGAGACGCTCTCCAGGGACAGGAAAGGTATCTGGAGCCTGCTGTTGGGAGTACAGCGGTGGCCCACCCGCGAGGAACGCGGTGAGCGCCAGTGCCCCGGTTACGCGGCCGGACCAGGTCCGGCCCCGGTGGGTCACAACTTCACTTCTCGCCCGCTGGCGGCGGAGCGATAGATCGCGTCGATTACTTTCTGGAGGGTGAGGTAATCCTGCAGCGGCGGCGCGACCGCCTCCCCACGGATGGCGGCGAGAAAGTGAGCCCATTCCGCCCGGTAGGAAGCGGAGAAGGCATTTTCACGGCTGCCGGCCCCCGAAGGGGACACATCCATCGGGGCTCCGTGCATCTTCTTCCACACGGTCAGGGGATTGATGCTGGCGGAGCCCTTTGCGCCGCGCAGTCCGACCCCGAACCGCTCGCCCGCGCCGATGTGGTTCCAGGTGACGTCGAGAAAGATCGACGGACCGGATTCGCAAATGATGTAGGCGCTGCCGGCCTGTTCGACGGGGCCATCGGCGGCGCTCTTGCCGAACGAGGCGGTGACGCGTTTGGGGGTGGGGTTGCCGGCCAGCCACAGCCCCAGATCCAGAATGGCCAGGCCGAGGTCGAGCATGGCGCCGCCGCCGGACAGCTCTCGCTTGAGCCGCCAACCCAGTTGCGACCGGCTGGGCTTGAATACATGCCAGCTGCCCCGAATGCTCTCGATGGCCCCGAGCTCTCCGCTCTGCACGAACCCACGAACGATCTCCACGTCCGGGCGGTAGCGGTGGTTCATACCCACCATCAGGATGCGGTCGTGCTTCTCGACGGCACTTTTTATCCGCTTGACGCTTTCCACCGAGGTGGTGAGCGGTTTCTCCACCAGGACGTGCAACCCGCGAGAGAGCGCCGCCAGGACGTGGGATTCATGGAGATGGTTGGGCGTACAGATCAGCAGGACGTCGAGTTCCTCGTACTGCAGGACCTCCTCGATGTCGTCGAATGCGTCCGTGATCTTGAAGCGGTCGGCGACCACTCGGGCCTTGGGCAGGTCCGAGTCGCAAATGGCAACCAGGTCCACGTTCTTCATCCGCCGCAGCACCGGCAGATGAGCAACCTGCACGATGGCTCCCGCCCCGATGACGCCGACCCGTGTTCGTTCCGTCATGCGCGCCTCCTACGGCACACGATAGCCAAGCCCCACCCCTAAGGTAAAGCTGTTGAGATTCCCCGTCAGCACCCCGCGCAGGCCGACGTTCAATACCAAAGACTGTGTCAACAGCACGTCGGTCCCCGCCGTTAGGTCGAGCCCGATCTGCAATTGGTCGAGGTTCTCCTCGATCACCGTGCCGGCGATCCGGTCACCCGATCCATTGCGGAAATGGAGGGAGACTCCCCCACCCACATAGGGCTGCCACCGCCGGGCGCCGCCTCCCAGGATGAGGTACTGGGCGTCGCCGGCAAAGGCGATATCCTGCCACTTCACCTGGCCCAGATCGACCGTGGCGCTCCCCGTCGGATCGTCGACCACCTGCAGGATCCCGTCCTCCAGTCGGCGGATCTCCTCGTCGGTGAGATCGGCCTTGAAGTAGCTGGCGCCGAGCATGAGGCGCAGCCGGGGAGCGATCTCTCCCAGGTGGACCTGGAGTCCGTACTGGGCGGTGGTCTCGACCTTGTTGCTCCACATGGCGCCGACCCCGACCCGGATACCGCGAAAACCGACGCTGTCGTAAGAGAATTGCTCCAAGGTGCTTTGAGCCTGACTCAGCATCGGCATAGTGAGACAGCCTACCACCAAGGCCAGGGCTCGAGCCGTTTTCGTCATGGTAGCTGCTCCAAAGTAGTTCCTGGAAAGTAGCTGGCCAGAATCTGGGAGTGTCCCAGTCCCGCCCGGGCGCGGCCGATGGTGCCCCACTGGCACAGTCCTACCCCATGCCCGGCGCCGGCGCCTTCCGCCACCACCCGGGTGACTCGGCCGCCCTCCCGCCTTACGTCGAGCGTGAAGGCGTTGCTTCGAAGGATGCCACCGTCGGGCTGCAGCAGCACCCGGCGAACTGCCGGGCCGTCGACAGCGACAGTGCGTTGCTGGAACTCGACGGCGAGCCGGGCCACGCGGTGGGATCCGGTCCGGTCAGCCACGCGAACGTTCTCGAGGGCACCGAGATCCGCCGCGTTGGTTCCGGTCTGTGCCGGGAGTGTCCGTCGCAGGGTGCGGGGCGCGGATCTGCGTCGTGTAGGGCAAGGGTGCAGAACTCGGGGGTCGC
>CAJVYZ010000185.1 GCA_913009915.1 uncultured Gemmatimonadota bacterium
AGAGAGAAAGAAAAGAAAGGAAAAGAAGAAAGAGAGAGAAAAAGAAAGGAAGAGAGAAGAAGAGAAAAAGAAGAGGGTGTTTTTTTTTTAATGATACGGCGACCACCGAGATCTACACTCTTTCCCTACACGACGCTCTTCCGATCTCACGATTTCACCGCCCGGGGGGTCGGGCGTGTCGCTATCGATGCCGGCCAGCTCCATGGCCCTGGCGTTGGCCAGGACCGCGTGCCCGCTGGCGTGACCCAACACCACCGGGTTGTTGGGTGAGATCCGGCTCAACGCGTGGTGGGTCGGCACTCCCTCCACCGTTCCCGCCGGCACCTCGCTCCACTTCTCCTGGTGCCAGCCGCGGCCCTGGATCCACACGTCGGCGGCGATGTCTCCGGCGGCGAACGCCACCATGTCGACCATGTCCTGCCAGGTGCCGGCCTGGTCCAGCGGTAGGATCATCTTGGCCCGGCCCAGACTGAGGAAATGCCCGTGGGCTTCGACGAACCCGGGAATGGCCAACCGCCCGGCCAGATCGATCACCTCGGTGGACGGGCCGACGTACCGGGCGATGTCGCGGTCGCTGCCGACGGCGACGATGGTGTCATCGGTAATGGCGATCGCTTCGGCGTGGGGCGCCGCCCGGTCGACGGTGATCAGCGTCCCGTTCATGAGGACCAGGTCGGCGGGGTCCACCTCGGGGCCACATGCCGCGAGGGCTCCGACCAGGCTGGTCCACAACACGGCGTGACGGCGCACGCTAGAGAGTTTCACCAATGTCACACACCCCTTCAAACTCAGGTCGTCAGCGTACGCTCACGGGTAAATATGTGCCACCCGCCACCAGCCACAAGCTACCTCCCCCGCAACTGCTCCGACACCGTGAAGAACATCTTGCAGTACCACAGCGGCACCAGCATCCCCGTCACCTTCACCGTCCTCACCTCGAAGCATGCCGTCGTGATGTGCCGGCGTGCCCGCGCCGTCAGTATGTTACAGGGGAGGGTCCAGTGTCACCGGACAAGTGATATCTTCATACCACAACCGGCCGATACGAGGCGATGCCCCAGGAAACGCGGTTGCTCTGGACTCGCGTTGCGGTTGGTCCACCGTCTCGATAGCGCTCCGCGCCTCAGGAGGCTCTCCCGCATGGCATTATTCCGCACCCAGTTGGCATTTGTGCGAACGCTCGCCAAATTCCGCTGGTCCCCGCTCTACATGTCTGCGGGGATGCGGCGATCAGGTTCCACGCTCCTGTTCAACATCCTCCGTGAGCTCCTCACGATCAAGTACGGTGCCCGCCTGGTGTCGGGATGGATCGATGATCTGAGACAGTTGCCAACCGGACCTGCCTACCTCATCAAGACGCATCACCTGGATTTGTTAAGGCTCCGGGCGAGCGCCATTTTCTATACTTTTCGAGATATCCGCATCGCGTTGGTTAGCGACGCTCGGCGATTCGATGAACGTCCTTCCCTCGAACGCGTCGACGAATGGATTGGGCAGTACACGCTCGCCAAACAGCACGCGACCCTCTGCCTCAAGTACGAGGACCTCGTTGCCTCCCCTGTAGAGGCGGTCTCCTCAATAGCCGGGGCGTTGGCCATCGATGTCGAGCCGGAAGCTGTTTGGGCCAGCGCGGCGAACCTGGAATCCCCAGCGTCAGGCAACTACTCGAAGACGACCCTGCTCCATCCCCAGCACCGGACCGGGACGGGAGATCAAGACTGGCGCGAGTTTCTGGATCCGGAATTGATCCGTCAGATCAACGAACAATACGACTGGTGGTTTCAGGAGTGTGGTTACCCCGGAGAGTAATCCGCAAGCGGCCCGTGCCGCTTCCTGGACTTCGCCGCCAGGCTAGCTGGTCGAGTTCTCAGCCCGTCTCCGGCACCTTGAGTTGCTCCGCGGGCGTGAAGAACGTGTTCCGATACCACAGCGGCACCAGCGTCCCCGTCACTGTCACCGCCGCCATCAACATGAACATCACCACGATCTGATAGCGCACCGCCGAGAGCGGCGACGCACCGGCAATGATCTGGCCGGTCATCATGCCGGGCAGCGCCACGATCCCCACCACCATCAGGCTGTTGACCATGGGGATCATCGACGCCCTAGTGGCCCGGCGCACCGCGTCCTCGGTGGCGCGGGCCGGGCTGGCGCCGAGCGCCAGGTAGGCCTCCACCTCGGCCCGGCGCGCGTCCATCTCACCGGCCAGACGTTCTGCGGCCAGGCTGGCCGAGTTCATGGCGTTGCCGATGATCATGCCGAACAAGGGTATCAGGTAGCGCGGGTCGTACCACGGGTCGGCGCGGACCACCAAGCTGCCGACGTAGACCAGCGTGAGCCCCGACCCGAGCAACATTGCCAGACCGAGGATGCCGTACAATTGGCGAGTGGGCCGGTCTTGCCGGCCTCCTGCCGTCCAGGCGGCCACGGCCAACATTATCAGCAACGCGGCCACCACCAGGTACCAGCGGTCGAGCGCAAAGATGTACACCAGGACGTAGCCTACCAGTACCAGTTGCACCACCGTCCGCACGGCGCCGATCGCCAGATCCCTGGTGAGGCCGATCCGTTGCCGGTAGGAGAGACCAATGGCAATCAGGATCAGCCCCGCCGCCAGGGTCAGGTCGAGCAGGGAGAGATCTATCATGGAGCTCTGCAGCGGGTTGCCGCTCTGCCACAGGCGGTACACGGTCAGCCTACCCTGCTAAGGAAGGCGCGGAGCCGTGGGTGCGACGACTCGAACAGCTGAGTTGCCGGGCCCGCTTCCACCACTTTGCCCTTGTCCAACATCACTGCGTGGCCGGCAAGTTCCTTGGCCTCGGCGATCCGGTGCGAGGCCATGACCACCGTGAGGCCACGCTGCGAACTCAGGCAGGCGATGGTCTGCCCGATGGTGGCGGCCGTCTCCGGGTCGAGGGAGGCGGTGGGCTCGTCCATCAGCAGCGTTTCGGGGCCGGTCATCAGGGCACGCGCTATGGTGACTCGCTGCAATTGGCCCCCCGAGAGACGGTCGGCCGGGCGATCGAGGAGTTCGTCATCGATGTCTGCCAGCCGAGCACTACTGCCGATTCGATCGTCGATCTTGTCTGCCGGAACCTCGGCAATGGATGCCGCCAAGGCCAAGTTGTCACGGACGGTGCCGGGAAACGCCACCGGAGTCTGGAAGACGAAGCCGACCCGGCGCCTGAGGGTACGCACGGGAATGTCGTTGATCCGTTGGCCGCGGTAACGGATCTTGCCGGCGGTGGGATCGTCGAGTCGATTGAGCAGTCTTAGGAGCGCGCTCTTCCCCGCACCGGACGGGCCGATCAGGACCGTGATTTGCCCCTGAGGAACGCTCAGGCTGATCCCATCGAGCGCCCTGGTGCCGGCCTTGACCTGTTCAACTTGTTGGAGAGTGAACGCCGGCGACGCATTATCCATGTAGCACGCTCCTCAGATCCACGGTGCTTCCAAGTATACGACATCTCCACGGATTGCCGATGATTCGATTCAGCGCAATGAAACTACCGGAGTCGCTGGTTCTGGCGACGCCGCACACGGTACTGTATTGTTGTGCTCGGATCGCCCATGCCAAACTTTCCCGTACGGCGTTTTCATGACATACGAAACGACCGATCCTCCATTCCAGGACAGCTCCTGGCTCGTCCACGCCGAACGCAGCCTGATAGTCCTGGGCATGCTGGTGCTGTTCTTCTACGCCGGGACGCCCGCCTCGGATGGCTTGGCACGGTACCAGGCGCTAGACCAGCTACTCCACGGTCGAGGCTTCAGCGACACCCCCTACTCGATGATCGGGCCGATCTTCGCCACCCCCCTGTGGTACCTCGGCGAACTCACCGGGTCAACGGAATGGTGGGTGGGGAAGTTCAATTCGATAGTGTTCATGATCGGCATGCTGTGGTTCTGGCGAACACTAAAGCCGCACGTGTCAGCATCTTTCATCCGCAAATTTGTTCTACTCCTCATAGCCGCTTCGATGTTTGGTCGGCCGGCGACCGGTTTCTTCGGGGAAATGTTCACCACCATCATGGTGGGCGGCGGCATCATGGCACTCGCCTTCCGCCCTTCGGTCCTTGCCTGGGCGGCGATCATTCTGGGCGTGCAGAACAGCCCGGCGACCTTCATCGGACTGGCCTTGTTCGCCTTGTTCTATGCGCATCACCATCGGCGGGCACGATACCTCCTCGCCCCTGTTGTCAGCGTGTTCTTCCTGTTGGCAGAGAACTGGCTCCGGCGTGGTTCCCCCTTCGTGTCCGGGTATGAGGGCGTGGGGGGCGGCGAGTATTTGATGGCACCGTTCTCGGGACTCCCCGGGTTCAGCTACCCCTTCGTTCTTGGAGTTCTCGGAATCTTCCTGTCATTTGGGAAGGGCCTCTTGTTTTTCGCGCCGGGGCTGTTTCTTCCCGTGCGCCGGCGACTCGAGTCTTTCGACCCTGCCTTGACCCTGGTGTATACCTCGTGGCTGGTATTCCTCGGGGGGCTCGTGCTGGTGTACAGCAAGTGGTGGGCTTGGCCCGGCGATTGGTACTGGGGACCGAGGTTCTTCCTGATCGCCTCGCTGATATCATGCTTCGTCGTCGCCGTGCACCTGGTTCGACCGTCCACCAAAGTGGTGGTCAACCTGATCGTCCTGCTGGTGCTGGCACTGTCCCTGTGGGTCGGTCTCAACGGGCTGATATTCGACAACGTGGGGCTGCTGGAAGTGTGCGCAGCCAATGAATACCGCTTAGCCTGGGCCTGCATGTTCGTGCCCGAGTACAGCGTGTTGGTCCACCCGTTCATCGAGCCGCGATCGTTGAGACCACAGGAACTGGCGGTATCCGCCTACCTGGCCGCAACCGCGGCAGTCCTGGTTGCACCGCAATTGGCCCTCACCGGGCGTCAGCTAACCAGCCGGCTGCGCGACGGGTTCGACGACGTGCGAAAGGGCTGGAAGTTCTGACGGGAACTCCGGAAAGCCCTACTCCGAGGTCCTCCGCGCCGGACGGCACTCGATCCACGTGCGCGGCTCGCCGGTGCGCGGATCGATTGGCAGAACCCCCCGGTCGCGCGATACCCGCTCCGGATCTTCTGAGGCGAGATACATAAGCATGGCAGCGAGCGTGGCGTTGTTCTTGAGATCGTCGAAGATGATCTTGTCGTAGGTGTCGCGGTTGGTGTGCCAGGTGTACTGGCGGTAATCGGGGTAATTCGACTGCAGCCGGAAACCCGGGGCCCCATAGCACAGGAACGACACGTGGTCGCTGCCGCCGCGCTCCTGCGGGCCGGGGAGGCCGAGTTCGATACTGTTGGTGATGTCGGTGGGGATCTGGGCGATCCACCGCGCCAGGTTGCCCGCCGCGCCGACCAGTCCCTGGGTCTGGATGTACTCGACGCGCCAAGTACCGTTGTCCTGGTTGAACAGCACCTGAAGATTCTCGACCACGTCCGGATGATCCTCGGTAAAGGCACGCGAGCCGATCAACCCCTGCTCTTCCGCGCCCCAGTGCCCCACCAGGATGGTGCGCCGGGGATTGGGGTAGGTCTCCTTGAGAATGCGCATCGCCTCGAGCATGGTAATGGTGCCCGTCCCATTGTCGGTGGCGCCGGTGGCGCCGGCCCACGAATCGAGGTGGGCCGACAGCATCACGTATTCATTGGGCAGTTCGGTCCCGGGTATCTCCGCCAGCACATTGAACATCGGCACCTCGCCCAGATCCTCGGCCTCGGCGTCGAGGCGGATCTTCGGTCCCTGGCCGTTGGCCGAGAGCCGGTGCAGCAGGCCGTTGTCTTCACAGCTCAAATCGATGGAGACAACCTCCTGGGTGTAGCTGGAGAACACCTTGTTGACGCCCCACCCTTCCGACCAGCGGGAGGTCAGCACGCCCAGCGCCCCGGCCTGCTCCATCCGTTGGTAGGGCTCCCGTCTACTCCCGAGGGCCCCCATCCGCTCGCGCCACGACCGGCGAATCGCCTGTCGCTCGGCGTTCATTCTCTCGACGGTCTCTTCGCGGGCCAGCTCCTCAAGCGCCTGCGGTTCCCGGCAGGTGATCTCCGGTGCCGACACCAGTACGAACTTCCCCGCCACCGAGGGCAGCCAGGCAGTGGCTTCCTCTTCGGAGGCGAACATGGGCACGGCGATCACTTCTCCCTCCACCGGGCCATCAGTCCCAGGACTCCAGCTCAGGAAGTGCGCCTCCAACGTCTGCACCCGCGGCTCGATCAGGTCGACGTGGAGAATCCCCTGCCGCCCGCCGCGCCAGGTGCCG
>CAJVYZ010000186.1 GCA_913009915.1 uncultured Gemmatimonadota bacterium
GGGCCATGGCGGGCGTACATTTTGGCGGCGTCGATTTTGGCCAGGAGGGTGCGTGGCTCATCTTCTTCGGCGTGTCCGGCGGCCTCGTCGTGGGCAAGCCGGTCGGTGTGCTCGTCTTCTGCTGGCTCGGCGCCAAGCTGAAGCTTCTGGAGATTCCCCGCGACATCGGGTACCGGGGGCTACTGGTCGTCGGCACCGTTGCGGGGATCGGCTTCACCATGGCCATCTTCATAGCCGAACTGGCCTTCAGTACCGCCGGTCACCTGGCCATCGCCAAGACGGCTGTCCTGGGTGCCAGCGTGATGGCCGCCGTCGGCGGGATAGTTCTCAGCCGGGTGTTTTATTCGGGCGGTAAGGCGGTAAGGCGGTAAGGGCGGTAGAGGCGGTAGGGGGCGTCGCTTTAGCGACAGGGCCGAGTCGCGGCTTCAGCCGCGGACGGACAGGATATTCCGGGCCGCCGCTTGCTCGTCGTTCGCTCCCATGGTTACCCGAGTCTCCGTCTATCTCGCGCGGGTGTCCTGTGGACGCTCGTCCTCGCGTCCGTGAGTGAGTGGGCGTCAGTTCTGTTGGGCGGCGAACTCGTCCAGCCGGTTGAGAAAGTCGTCGCGTTCGGGGTGGGTAAGGAAAAACGTGTAGCGGCCGACGGCCCGCTCCACTTCCATTAGGTCCACCAGGAAATCGTAGGATGAATTGGCTGCGTCGAGGTCGGCGAGCAGGCCGTTGTTCTGGGCATCGATCAAGTCGGTGATCGAGGCGGACCCGCGGCTGTAACTGTCGCTCACTAGGTCGAGGTTGATGTGGGCGGCCCTGGCCGAAGCGCGGGCCAACCCGATGTTGGCGTAGGAAGCCCCCATCTGGTGCATGGCGGTGCGGACGCGCTGTTCCACCCGGTCGGCCGCGGCTGCGCGCCGGGTCTGCAGGTCTCGGAGATCGAGGTCGGCCTGGGACTTGGCGGCGCCCCGGGCGAAGCCGGTGAACAATGGATAGGACAGCTGCAGGCCCAAGGCCCACCCCACATCGTTGGGCACTATACCGCTCCCCGGGGGCGGTACCGACCCGGCGCCGCTCTTGGACCAAATGTTCGTCGCGTTGGCCAGCAACGCCAGGTCGGGAACGAAGAAGGCGCGTTTGGTGGCGGTCAGGCCCCGTGACTGCGCCGCGATCGCCGCATCGAACTGCCGCAACTCCGGCGAGTTGAGTAGGGCCTCCTGGGCCATGAAGTTGCGGAACACGCGGAAGGCCGCCTGGCCGGCGAGGTATGGTTGCAGCCGTGGGTGATTGCTGATCACCCGTACGTCCTCGGGCTCTGCCTCGTCCGTAAGGAACGACTCCTCGAGCGGGCGGTGGAGAATGCGGTTGAGTTCGATCTCGACGATGTTGCGTAGGCTGTTGGCCGTGATGACCTCTTGCCTGCTCCGGGCGATTTCGCTCTCCCAGCGCGCCACCTCCCCCGCGGCCGCGGTCCCCATGGACCGGCGCACTTCGGCCACCTCGAGGTTGGACCTGCTCACCCGCAGGTTGTCCTGGACTATGCTTTCGACTGTCTTGGCCCTGAGCACCGTCAGGTATGTCGCGGCCGCCTGGAGAATGACATTCAGCCGGACTTCGTCGCGTCCCTGCACGCGACCTTCCTGGAGATGCTTCTCGATCCCGTAGCCGGCCCAGGCTTGCTCCGAGTAGAGGCGCTGGACCAGCGTCGCCGATCCGGCGATGGAACGCTCCGGCTGACGCCCGAAGCTGGCCGCCGCGCGATCGGCGTCGATCACCAATGCGTCCACGCCGAAATTCACCTGGGGGAGCAGTGGCGCTCTCGAACCGCGGACCCGTTGCTCTCCCGCGGCCACTGCGAACGCTTGGGCAGCCAGATCCAGGTTCCGTGCCACCGCTTCACGCACGGCGCTCCCCAGGTTGACCCGTCGGTCGACGCCTCGGGGCTCACCATCGACGAGGACCGCCTCGGTCATGATCCCCCAGGGCGGGGCGACACCCACCGCGAGGGCCGTCGCCATGTTGATGCTGACGTGTGCGTTGCGGGTGAACAGGACCGGAATCGTCGCAGGGTCTTCACCGAGGAGTATGCGCTGAACGATGAGGGCGGCTCGCCGCGCCACGCGTTGGCCGACGAGATTGGTGGCCGCGGAGGTCAGGAAGCCGCGTCGCACCCATTTCTCTCCCATCACGGTATAGCTCGGCAGTCTCCGGCGCTTCAGGGTCTGGATGAGGCGCTCGGTGTCTTGCTCGGAGACCCGTGGCAGGAACCCTACGAACACGGCGTCCACATTGGGCGGCACGGCCCCGAGGGCCAGGTCGATGGACGGACCGACGTCGATGATGGTGCCGTTGATTCCCAGCGCCGCCAATGCCTGTTCCGTACCTCTTCTCATGGACGGGACAGCTCGGAGGTATGCCCGCTCAACCAGGACTGCAAGACGATCGAAAGACACAACTTCGCGGAAGGATTGGAGGTCGTTCAGCGTTGCTGTGGGGTATGCCACGTAGGTGAGGTTTTGAACGCCGCTGGCACCGTTCACCATCGGCAGGCCCTGGAGTTCGGCGTCGAGCACGAGCGGTGCGACCACGGGTTTGGGGAGAGGACCGAATTCGGCGGCCACCTGAGACGCAATGACCCCGAAGGTAAGGATCAGGCCGACGTCCGGATCGTCCAGCAGACGCTGCAGGGCGGTTTCGATCGCCGGCCGGGTCCAGTCCGCCACGATTTCCTTCCCATCCGGAAACCGGACGTCGAACTCGCTACCCAGAAGATCACCGATCTCATGTTGCAGTAGAGTCAGGAAGGAGGCGTTGTAGAACGAATGCCCGTCGATGACCACGCCGAAGGTCACAACACGTTGCGCTGCGGCAGGGATCGGAAGGAGCGAACCGATCAGCAACGCCGCGATGACCATGAGCGATTGGGACATGGATCAATCCTGCGATGCGTCCGAAAGGTTGGCCGTCCGGGAGTCGTGGCCTTGAGTAGAGGACCTCTGGGCGCCGCCACGGCTGATCAACAGGCCGACGACGGCGGCGACGAAGAACTGACCCACGATGGCCTCCGTCGCGGCCAACGTCCTCGCAATTGGCGCCACCGGAGCGATGTCGCCGTAGCCCAGCGTCGTCAGCGTCACCAAGCTGAAGTAATTGAGTTCGGCGAACAACTGGGACTGGCTCAGGCCGTGGATGTTGGTGAACGAACCAGGCGCCAGTACCTCGATGAGTTCGTAGAGGACGGTGCTGGTGACACCGATCAGGAGGTACACCGCCAGCGCTCCAAATAGCGTGTCTCGGGTTACCCAGTGTTCGTGAATCGCCTCGTAGGCGATGACGACTGTGATAGTGGCCAATGCGACCGCACTGGCCAATCCCCCAATCAAGTGTGCGACCCAACCGGCTAGCGCCTGGTCGGCGGGAACCGCCACAGCCGCAACCACGAACAGGATGCCGCTGGCCCAGACGAGCGACCGGTATGGCCGGAGGATCCTGTAGGCGCCCACGATCACCAGGAGGGTCAGCACCTTGGTGGCGTATGCCGGGAGGGTTCCCTGAGCTACCAAGGGTTGCGCCAGGATGAGCAGGATCAGCGGGCTGAGGAGGGACAGAAAACGGTTGGACATGGCGGGATACTCGGCGAGAAGGGGGCTGGAAGGGCAGTGAAGAGGCTAAGGTAGCCTTTTGCCAAACACCACGGAATACAACGGGGCTCCCGAGTCCTCACAACCACCTTGACTCTCCGGCACCACCGGTCGATCTTTGGTCGCTCCACGCTAAGAGACTATCACTACAAGACTTGCATGGCCTCACCAAACTCCGTGTCCCAACCGCCCTCCATCCCCACCGGCCTGTCCGTCGAGCAACTGCTCGACCTGTACTACTACATGCGGTTGACCCGTTCCCTCGAGGAGCGGCTGGCGGCCCTCTATCGTCAAACCAAGGTGGTCGGCGGACTGTTCCGCTCACTGGGGCAGGAAGCCGACGCGGTGGGCAGCGCCTACGCCCTCGACCAGGACAAGGGTGACATCCTCTCCCCCCTGATCCGCAACCTCGGATCCATGCTGGTGCGGGGGGCCACGCCGGTCGAGGTATTGCGTCAATACATGGCCAAAGCCGAAAGCCCCACGCACGGCCGGGATCTCAACATTCATTACGGAACACCGGAACAGGGGTTCATCGGTCAAATCTCCCATCTGGGTGACATGGTACCCGTGATGGGCGGGATCGCCCTGTCGTTCAAGATGCGGGGCGAAGACCGGGTGGCCCTGGTGTATGTCGGCGATGGCGCCATGAGTACTGGAACGTTTCACGAGGGTATCAACTTTGCGGCGGTGCAACGGCTTCCACTGGTGGTGATCGCCGAGAACAACGGCTACGCTTTCAGTACGCCGACGGCCAAGCAGAGCGCCGTCAAGCACCTGGCCGACAAGGCCGCGGCGTACGGGATCCCCGGTGTCCGCGCCGACGGGAATGACGTACTCGCCGTGTATGAAGTGACCCGCCGGGCGGTCGACCGCGCCAGGAGCGGGGAAGGGGTGACCCTCATAGAATTGGAAACGTACCGGCGCAAGGGGCATGCGGAACACGACGATCAGTCGTACCAGCCCACCGAGGAAATAGCACGGTGGGAAGCCGACGATCCCATCGACCGCTACGTCCGGCAGCTGACCAGTTCCGGTTGGAGTACCCCGGCGGCGTTGGCCGACATCGACCGGCGTATCGCCGACGAGTTGGCCGCGGCGGTGGCGTTGGTGGAACCGGAGGCGATGCCGGAGGCCGGCACGGCACTCGCGGGCGTGTGTCTCGATCCCCCCGAAGCGGAGAGGGAATGGTATGATCGCGGCTAGCAGGAATGGGGCGGAGGTGCCATGCCCGAGGTGACCTACCTGGCGGCAATACGCCAGGGCATGTGGGAGGAGATGGAGCGCGACGAGAACGTCTTCATTTTGGGCGAAGACGTCGGCGCCTACGGCGGCGCGTTCAAGGTGACCGACGGCTTCCTCGAGCGGTTCGGCGGGCAGCGCGTCATCGACACGCCGATCAGCGAGGCGGCCATCGTCGGCGCGGCCGCCGGCGCGGCCCACATGGGCTTCAGGCCCATCGCGGAGATGCAGTTCATCGACTTCATCTCCTGCGCCTATGACATGCTGACCAACTACGTGGCGACGGCCCGGTACCGCGCCGGTCTGCCGACCCCGATGGTAGTTCGCGGCCCCAGCGGAGGGTACGTCCGCGGGGGGCCGTTCCACTCGCAGAATCCTGAGGCCGCGTTCCTACACACGCCGGGGCTCAAGATCGTTTGCCCCGCCACCGCCCGGGACGCCAAAGGCCTCATCAAGGCCGCCGTACGTGACGAGGACCCGGTCCTCTACTTCGAGCACAAGTACCTGTACCGCCGGATCAAGGAAGATCTCCCCGCCGACGAAGAAATCCTCACGCCGATCGGGAAGGCCCGGCTGGCCCGCGAAGGCAGCGACCTGACCATCGTCACCTGGTCGGCCATGGTGTTCAAGGCGCTCGAGACCGCGGAACAACTCGAGGCTGAAGACGGCCTGTCGGTCGAGGTCCTCGATCTCCGCACCCTGCTGCCGATGGACGATGAGGCCATCATGGCGTCCGTGAGAAAAACCAACCGGGTGTTGATCGCCCACGAAGACACGCGCACCGGAGGCGTGGCGGGAGAAATCACCGCCCGGATCAATAACGACGCCTTCGAGTTCCTCGACGCGCCGGTCAAGCGCGTGGCCGCCCACGATGTGCCGCTGCCCTATGCGCCGTCGCTGGAAGACTTCGTGCTGCCGCAGACCGAAGATCTGCTAGCGGCGGCGCGGTGGTTGGCGGCATATTAGTCCTACGGCGGACGGCGCAAACTTGAATCAGACCTTGGAGCAACTGCATGGCCCGTATTGACGTGATAATGCCCCAGATGGGCGAATCCATCGCCGAAGGCACTCTCTCCACCTGGATCAAGCAGTTGGGCGACGAGGTCAAACGCGACGAGCCCATCTTCAGATCGGAAGAGCGTCGTGTAGGGAAAGAGTGTAGATCTCGGTGGTCGCCGTATCATTAAAAATAATACTTTTTTTTTTTTTTTCTTTTTTTTTTTTCTTTCTTTTTTTTCTTTTCTCTCTTTTTTTTCTTCTTTTTTCTTTTTTTTTTT
>CAJVYZ010000187.1 GCA_913009915.1 uncultured Gemmatimonadota bacterium
GAAAAATGACTTACAAACAGTTAGGAAGCATGATGAAAGTGGACGAAAAAAAAAAAAAAAAAAAGAAAATTGTATTTTTAATGATACGGCGACCACGGAGATCTACACGCTTTCCCTACACGACGCTCTTCCGATCTGCCGTATAACAACCTGGTCCACACGTCGCGCCCGAACCGGTCGGTACCGAGCAGGTGAAACTGTCCCGCCGGGTCGGTGGTGAACGGCGCCAGGAAGCGCGTGGCCACCACGTCGCCCTGGATCAGCGGGTCGCCGGTCGAGAACCACGGCGCCAGGATCGCCAGGACCACCACAATGGCGAGCACCGCCGCAGCGACAAGCATCCTACGATCGATGACGTGTCGGACGTCAATCATTGGAGTCTCGCACACGCGGGTCGGCCCAGGCAACGGCCAAGTCGGCCATGAGGTTGCCCAGCACCACGAGGGCCGCGCTGATCACCGTGGCCGCCATGACCACCGGATAGTCTCTCGCCTGTACCGCCCCGACCAGCACCCGGCCCACACCCGGCCAGGCAAACACCGCCTCGATGAACACGGCTCCTGAGAACAGCGCCGGCAGGGACAATCCCAACAGAGTGATCAGCGGGATCGAGGCGTTGCGGAGCGCGTGACGCAACAGCACGCGACGTACGCCCAGTCCCCGGGCGCGGGCAACCACGATGTGCGGCTCCGCCAGCGCGTCGGCCATCGTGCCGCGAACGAACCGAGCCATCCCGCCGAACCCGATCAGCACCAGGGTGGTAACCGGGAGGATGAGGTGCCGCACCCGATCCACCAGACGGTCCCAGCCGGTGAGGAAGTCGGCGTCCAGACCCGAGGCGCCGAACGCCGGTAGGACCTTGAGCCAGTACGTGAATACCATGATCAACATCAATCCCAGCCAGTAACCGGGGACGGCGAACAGGGTGACCGTGGAGATCGAGAGGGCGGTGTCCAGTTTGGTTCCCGTTCGCACCGCCTGTATCGTGCCCACCAGAATGCCGAACAGGTAGCTGAGCGCCAGCGACAGACTCACCAGCAGCACGGTGGCCGGCCAGGCGTGGCCAATCATCCAGCGCACTTCACGGCCGGTGGCAATGCTGACACCCCAGTTGCCCGACGCGAAAGCCGCCAGCCACCGCCCGTACTGCAGCACCAGCGGCTGATCCAGCCCCAGAGCCCGTCGCTGGGCTTCGATTTGTTCCCCGGTAGCCGTGGGGCCCAGCAGGCGGACCACCGGGTCGCCGGGAGCCAGGTGCAGCAAGAGGAAGGTGAGCGACACCACGCCCAGCACCACGATGGCACCGACCAGGAGCCGGCGGCTCAGGAAGCGGATCATGGCGCAATGTTGCGGCAGATAGTGGAGGACGCCAGGGACGCTGTATCTTCCGGGTCCATGCTGCGATGCTCCACGATGGTCCTGCTGGCGGGTGCGGTGGCGTGCTCTGAGGCTCCCGAACGGGGCGACACCATCCTGTTTGCGTCCGGTGCCGACCTCCAGAGCATGAACCCGCTCGTCACCGTGCACCCGCTCGCCAAACAGGTGCAGCGGTACGCCCTGCTCACCACGCTCGTGCGCTACGATGCCGACCTTTCGCTGCAGCCGTATCTGGCGTCGAGTTGGCAATGGTCGGACGACCACCTAGAGCTCACATTCACCATCCATGCTCATCTAATGTGGGACGACGGCACGCCGACCACGGCCATGGACGTCGCCTGGACGTTGAACGCCGCCCGCGACCCGCGCGCCGGCTACCCGCGGTCGTCCGACCTGGCGAGCGTCACCAACATCGAGATCGGTAGCGACACCACGGTCACGGTCACGTTCGATCACCCGCTGTACGCCGTTCCCGACGTGTTCACCGACCTCGCCATACTCCCGGCGCACCACTTCTCCGATGTGCGGTTGGAGGACCTGCGGCAGGCACCGTGGAATCAGCACCCAATCGGTAACGGGCCGTTCCGGTTCATCGCCCACGAACCCAACCGGCGCTGGATCTTCCAGGCAAAGCCGGACTTTCCGGAGGCCCTCGGCGGGCCGCCGGCGATGGACCGCTTCATCGTCGTGGTGGTCGACGAGCCGACCACCAAGCTGGCGGCGCTCACCGCGGGAGAACTCGACTTCGCCGGGATCTCACCGGCCCACGCCGAGTTCGTGCGCCGCGACGCGCGCCTCGACGTGACCGACTACCCGTTGCTGTTCACCTACGGCATGGTGTTCAACACCCGCCGGTCGCCGTTCGACGATCCATCGATCCGGCGAGCGGTATCCCTGGCCATCGATCGGCGGCAGATCGTCGACGGTTATCTGTTCGGCTTCGGTGAGCCCACTTGGCAGGCGGTTCCGGAAGGCGTCCCGGGTCGGCTGCCGCCGTCCCCCGGCGTGCACGATCCCGATTCGGCCCGCACACTCCTCGACGGTCGCTCGGTGGCCCTCGAGCTGTTGACGGTGGGCAGCGGGGAAGCCCCACTCGAGCAGATGATTCAGGCCCAGCTCGCCGCCGTCGGCTTCCGCGTTTCCATTCGTCAGCTCGAACTGGGAGCGTTCCTCGATCGCGTATACGGCCCGGCACATGAGTTCGACGTGGCCGTCATGGGCATCCCCGGCGATCTGGCGCTTGGCTTCCTACGGCCATTGATTGAACTCACCGGCGTCGCGGCGCCGTCGTCTCCCGCCGAGGCGCAGGAGCTGCTGCGAGCCAGCGCTCCAGTCGTGTTCCTCTATCATGCGCGCGGGGTATCCGGTCGCAATCGTCGGGTACGCCATGTGGTCATGGACCTTCGCGGAGAGTTACCGACCCTCACCCGGTGGGACGCATCGCCTATGAGCAGCGGATCGAACGATGAGTGATCGCGCGCCCCCTGTCGTAGGGGCGACGCATGCGTCGCCCTCGACCATTCGTGTCGAAGCGCCGGTCCGCCTGGATTTTGCCGGAGGCTGGACCGACGTGCCTCCGTTCGTATACCGGGAAGGCGGCCTGGTCATCAACGCAGCCATCGACCGGCACGTCCGCGTGGAAGTCACTCGCCGGCCCTCGGGTATCTTCCTCCACGCCGAGGACCTCGACGAAACCCTGGAAGTAGCCGCCGTGAGTGACTTGGCGCCAACCGGCGTATTGGCGCTGCTCCAGGCCGCCGTGATGAGGTTCGTGCCCGAAGGAGGCGTCGAGCTGCGCACCCGCACCGACGGGCCGCTGTGCTCGGGCCTGGGGACATCCGGTGCGCTCGGAACCGCGCTGGCGTTCGCCTGTCATCGACTGCAGGGCCACGACATCGTCCCGGAAGAAGCCGCCAGGCTCGGATGGCAACTGGAGGTCGGCGACTGCGGCTTGGCCGGAGGCCGCCAGGATCAGTACGCCGCCGCCCTGGGCGGTTTCAACCTCTTCAGTTTTTCGGGTGACCGGGTAGAGACCACGGCGATCCCGGTACCGGCCAATGTCCGCGCCCGGCTGGAGGACCACCTGGTGCTTTGTTATCTGGGAGAATCCCGGGTTTCCAGCGAGACCATCACCCGGGTAATGAATGCCTACAGCGAGGGGGTCGACCGGGTAGTTCGGGCCCTCAGCGAAATGAAGGACATCGCCCGGCGCATGGCGCAGGCGCTGCCCGAGGGAGACCTCGAGCACATCGGGCACCTGGTGGCCCGCAACTGGGAGTGCCAAATGACCCTGGACGACGGCATGCAAACCGACGCCATGCAACAGGTCGCAGCGGCCGCGGCCGATGCCGGGGCGCTCGGCGGGAAAGCCGTCGGAGCCGGAGCCGGCGGCTGCATGGTCTTCGTGGCCGGTGGCGATCCGCAGGCGGTCAAGCGGGCCGCGATCAACGCCGGGGCCACGGTGCTTCCCCTGCACTTGGAATCCGTCGGAGTGCACCAGTGCTGACGGCGGACGAGCTGTCACACCGCCGCACCGAAATGCCCGGTGCGGCCGATCTGGCCGGGGGTGTGACCGCCATGGAGCATCGTCTGGCACGCCTCCTGGAGGAAGCGCCACCCATGCCGGTCGCCAAGGCTATGCTCTCGGTCGATGGTGGTATCTGTCCCGACGATGCGACGGCGCTGGTATTCGATCCATGGAGCCCTCGGGACCACCGCTGTCCCACCTGCAACCAAACCTGGTCCGGCGACCGGCACCACAGCGCCTGGGCTCGGTGGCAACATCTGTGGCTTGCCGAGCGGGCGGGAGACCTGGCCGCCCTCGCCGTCCTCACCGACGACGACAGGGCCCGGCAGCGGGCCGGCGACATTCTCGCCTGGTACGGTGAGCACTACGCCGAGTTCCCCAACGTCGACAACGTCCTCGGCCCGGCCCAGGTGTTCTTTTCGACGTACCTCGAGTCGATCTGGTTGGAAAATCTGATGGCTGCCGGTTTCCTGCTGGCTGAGACCGGTAAGCTCGACCAAGCCACCAATGATGCCGTCTCGACCATCGCAGACCAGGCGGCAACCATTATTGGAGAGTACGACGAGCGACTATCCAACCGGCAAACCTGGAACAACGCCGCACTGTTGAGTATCGCCGTGTGGTTCGAGGACGAGGAGCTGGCCCATCGATGCATCGAGGGGCCCACCGGCCTGATCGCCCACCTGCTGCACGGGTTTGGCGCTGAGGGGCTGTGGTACGAAGGTGAGAACTACCACTTCTTTGCGCTCCAGGGGCTGCTGCGCGGTGCGGGCTGGGCTCGCCATGCCGGGGTCGACATTTTCATGGAGCCCGATCTCACCGAACCGATCTGCCGGGCACTCCTCGCCGCTCGGGAAACGGCACTTCCCGATTTGACCTTTCCGGCGCGAAAAGACGCCCGCTACGGACTGGCGCTGTCACAACCGATGTTTCTAGAATCCTGGGAAATCGCTCTGGCGCGATTGGAGCGCGTGCCGGCGGGCGCGCCGCCAGGACTGAGCGCCTGGCTGAAGGCCCTTCACCGCCATCCGGCGGGAAAAGCAGAACTGTTCGACAGCTACCTGCATGAGGTGGGGCGAGCAACACCCGAACCGCGGACCCGAAGCGACTTGTCATGGCGCGCGCTGTTGGAGATGCTGCCTGCCTTGCCGGCAGAGGAAGACGAACACGTCGTCCAGAGCGTGTTTCTCGAATCGCACGGACTGGCTCTGCTCCGGTCGGACGACCGTTACCTGAGCATGGAGTGCGGGGCTCCCGGAGCGGTAGGCGGACACGGCCATCCCGACCGGCTCAACCTCACGCTCCACGCCGCCGGCGTGCACTGGCTGCCCGATCCCGGCACCGGGTCCTACGTTGCCTCCGATCTGTCCTACTACCGGTCCACCGTTGCCCACAACGCGCCACTGGTCGACGGCCGGTCCCAGGTCCCGGGCCCGGCACAGTGCCTGGCGTTCGATACCAACGGTGCCTTCGGCTGGATCAGAGCGTCCTTTGCCGCTGTTCGGCGCACGGTGGTCGCCGGGCCCAACCACCTGGTCGATGTCGTCGAATCGGATGCCGAAGACGACCATCTTCTCGAAATCCCCTGGCACTTCCAGGGCGACGTCGAGGTGACCTCACCAGGCTCGTGGGCTGCGGCGGCGCTCGACCACACGGGCACCAAAGATCACCAGCGCTTCGAGCCTGATGAACCGGGGCCCGTCAAGGTTCTGGTTCGCCACGGAGAGTCGGTGCTGTCCGTCCAATTCGATGGCGGCACCCTGTGGCGCATGCAGGGCCCCGGGCTGCCGACGGAAGGGAAGTCGAGGGAGTTCCTTCTGGTGCGGGCGAGTGGTCGCCATGTCCGGTGCACGGTGCTGGTGGGATGGCACGACGACGTTGAACTCACTGAGGTCAGCGGGGACACGATCCATGTCCGGGTCGGTGACGGGATGGTAACGCACCAGGCCGTTGCCGAAGGTTGGGTCTTCGATGACGGTGGACGGCTCACCCTGGGCGGATTGCGTTCCGCCCGGACGGAATACCAACCACTGGTCACGCGCGATCGGCCGATCGTGGTGCAGGCCACCGCATCGTGGCGGTCCGTTCCCCCAAACATCGAAGATGGTCTGGTCGGGTTTGGCGACATCACCCCGTTACACCTCGATCACGCGGACCAGTATCGCCGGGCGGAGCACGATTACGCCGGACCCGACGAATTTTCCGTACAGGCCTTTCCTGCGTGGGATCACGACGGATTCTATCTGG
>CAJVYZ010000188.1 GCA_913009915.1 uncultured Gemmatimonadota bacterium
GGTGAACGGCAACGTGACCGCCAGCGGCCTGATAGCCGACGCCGAGGCCAGCACCGTCAACGGCGACGTCAGCGTGGCCACTCAGGGCTGGGCCGAGGCCTCGACGGTAAACGGCAACATCAAGGTTACCGCCGGCCGGGCCGACTGGCAGGGGAGCGCCCACTTCTCCACGGTCAACGGGAGTATCGAGTTGACGTTACCCGAGGGATTCAACGCTGAAGTAGAAGCCTCGACGGTCAACGGCGACTTCTACTCGGACTTTCCTCTGACAGTGCAGGGCAAGTTCGGCCCCCGGAAGATCACCGGCACTATCGGAGACGGCGGCCGCAAGCTGGAACTCGAAACGGTGAACGGCTCCATCCGGATCAACAAGTCCTAAGCTCCGATCCGGCACAAACCCGCGCGGCCCTGCCCTCACATGGGGGACAGGGCCGCGTTGGCATTGGGACCGTACCGTGCCGGATCAGCCGTCGTAGGTCACCCGATAGACGATGCCTCCCTTGTCATCCGAGACCAGCAAGGAACCATCGGGCATCACCGCCACGTCAACCGGCCGGCCCCAGGCACTTCCATCCTCCAACCACCCGTCGATGAACACCTCGGAATCCACCACCGCACCGTCCTCGACCTGAACCACGATCACCCGGTACCCATCGGGTACCGTGCGGTTCCAGCTGCCGTGCTGGGCGACGAAGATCCGGTGCCGGTACTCGGCCGGAAACATGTTCCCGGTGTAGAACCGCATTCCCAGGCTTGCCACGTGGGCCCCCATGCGAAGTTCCGGGCCCACAAACTCCTCGCAGCCTCGCTCGGCGCCGTACTTGGGATCGGGAATAAACCCACCGTGGCAGTACGGGTAGCCGAAGTGGAGGCCGGCCTCTGGCGCCCGGTTGAGTTCGTCAGGCGGGACATCATCACCCAGGTTGTCCCGCCCGTTGTCGGTAAACCACAGCACGCCGGTGTCCGGGTGCCAGTCGAATCCGACCGTGTTGCGGACGCCGTGGGCAAAAACCTCGAGTTCCGATCCATCGGGCCGTACCCGGAGGATGCTGGCGAAGCGCTCGTCGGTCGACTTACAGATGTTGCACGGGGCGCCCACCTGTAAGTACAACCAGCCGTCGAGGCCGAAGCGAAGAAACTTCCACCCGTGATGGGTTTCAGTAGGGAGTCCGTCCAGGATCACGACCGGATCGGGGGGATCGTCGAGCCGGGCTTCGATGTCATCGTACCGAAGGATGCGGCTCACTTCCCCCACGTACAATGATCCGTCCCGGAACGCCACGCCGTTTGGCTGCGTCAGCCCGGTCGCGATGGTATGAACCACGTCGGCGGTGCCATCCCCGTCGCGGTCGACCATGGCGTATACCCGGCCCTGGCGCCGGGTGGCTACGAATACGGTGCCGTCGGCACCTAGTGCCAGCGAGCGGGCGCCCTCGGCCCGGCCGAATTCGGCGATGTGAAATCCCGGGGGCAACCGCAGCCGGCTGGGATCGACGTGATCCATCCCGAACCACAGGTAAAGTGTGACCGAGGCGAGGAAGGAGATCCAGAACATGATTCGGAGGCGTCTATTCATGCCGGAGGAATGTTGCACGAAGCCCCGCGCATGGCATGCGGCGGGGCCCCGTAGACAATCGAGTAATACCGGTGCCGGGCGTCAGCCCGGACCTTGCTACATGCCTTCGCGATAATCGACCACGAACGCCACGCGACGGTTGGCCATGCCGTTCTCGCCCCAGGCGCCGGGCTCGACCTGCCGGTTGCCGGCATCGCCGTAGCTCACGGCCCGCAGCTGCCCGGCGTCAACGCCGGCATCGACCAAGTACTGCATGACGGTCTCGGCCCGCTTCTGACCGAGCCACTTGTTGTAGTCGGCGTCGCCGGCCGGATCGGCAAATCCTTCGACCGTGACCAAGGCGTCAGCATAAAATCGGTTGACCACCGCGGCGAACCGATCGAGCGCCGGACGGGAGTCGTCGGTCACTTCGTAGCTGTCGTAGGCAAAATGTACGGGTGCGTTGTAGCGAATGGCATTGACCGCCAGTTCTTCGACCTCACCCATACGAGCGTCGAGGGCGGCCACGCCCGACTCGAGACTGGCGAGACGGCGCTCCTGCTCGGCGTTGAGTGCAATCGCCACCGCCAGACCCGCGACCGCCAGGGTGTCGCGCCGAGCCATCTCCGACTGCATTTCCGTACGCAGTGCGGCGACATCCGCATCGTGGTTCTTCTTGGACATACCGCACCCCGACACGATCGTCGCGAGGGCCAAGGACCCCATGAATACTCCCAACGAACGCCGACTTAACATTCCCGCCTCCTCTATCCGGTTTTGATACTGGGCAAATCAAGTGTCGCAAGAATCCAGACCCGGCCAAGGCCTGGTTTCCTTGGGGCGTAACCTACGAGCCATCCCCAAGCCGCGCAACCACCAGACCGGGCAGGATTTGCACCCCAGAACAGGCGGTCAGGCGGGCGGACAGTCAGGCGGTCAGCTGGGTTCTCGCACCCTTGTAACGAGGACGAGCCAACGGGATTTGACCAGATACCCCGAGCCCCCGGCGAGAGGGGCGACGGCTAAATCCCGCCGTCCCGAAAGACAAAGACCGGCTCCGTAAGGGATTTGACCGGATACCCCGAGCCCCCGGCGAGGGGCGACGGCTAAATCCCGCCGTCCCGAAAGACAAAGACCGGCTCCGTAAGGGATTTGAACCGGATACCCCGAGCCCCCGGCGAGGGGCGACGGCTAAATCCCGCCGGCCCGAAAGACAAAGACCGGCTCCGTAAGGGATTTGACCGGATACCCCGAGCCCCCGGCGAGGGGCGACGGCTAAATCCCGCCGGCCAGAAAGACAAAGACCGGCTCCGTAAGGGATTTGACCGGATACCCCGAGCCCCCGGCGAGGGGCGACGGCTAAATCCCGCCGGCCAGAACGAGAAAGAGCGGGCCCGTGGGCCCGCTCTTTCTCGATCGGGACGGCGGGATTTGAACCCGCGACCCCTGCAACCCCATTGCAGTGCGCTACCGGACTGCGCCACGTCCCGCGGGAGACAACCGCTGGCTCCGCGGAGCGAATTCTAGCCTCTTGCCGGAGGTTGCGGAAGCCCCGGCCATCATGGCCGGCGGAGTCTGAACAAGGCATCCAGCCTGGGCACATCGGCGCAATGTCCGGCAATTCGGTTCATGAAGGCCGACCGCGGTCGGCTGTGTCCTTATCTCCACCACTAGCCATTACTCCTTGCGACATAACGGCTTACGGGATCGGGCCGCGGGACGATCCGACGTGCCGCTCAAGTGGCCCCCCATTTGCACCACTCGGAATCGGGTGATGGCTGCCCGCCGCGAGTCCGCAGTCACGACTAGGAGGACTGAGCCAAATGTCTGACGCATGGATGTCCGAGCCGTACGAGCCGGACAACGAGATCGACCGATTGTTCACGACCGACGAGTCGTGGCGTGGCGATCAGCACGCGTCGGAGGACGAGACTTGGCGTTCGAGCCTCGATGACGAGTGGGACGACGATCTGTATCTGGACGAGGAAGACCCGGATGCCTGGCAGTGGGATAGCGATACGTCGACCGACGCCGAGCCGTGGCTGTTCCGCGAGCCCAACGAGGACGACCCCACGGGCTGAGCCCCGAACTACAGCGGTACCGTCAGAACCGGGCCCGGCGATTGTTGCAGCAGCCGCCGGCCGGAACTGCCACCCTCGATCAGCCCCGGTGGCCCACCTCGGTGGTACCCCACGGCCAGTACGCTCCCCGCACGATCCCGCATCTCCGCAAGCACCTCTTCGACGATATCGCCCCGGCGGATGATTACCGGCGCCATGGCCCCGCCACCAAGAATCCCCTTCACCGATTCCTGTAACCGGAGACTCCTTCCGGTTGGTACCTGGGCCGCGAGCGCGGCCGGCTCGTTGTCGTGCCGCGGTTCGACGGTGAGCGCGGACAGCGGCTGACCCGTCGCCGTGGCCAACTCCAGCGCCTGCCGGAACACGGCCATGCCGCGGTCGGTGCCATCGAGTGCCGCCACCACCCCGGTCAACTGCACCGTGTCCGGCGGAACGAGCAGGCAAGGCACTACGCTCCTCCGCACCACGGAGTCCACCGTGTCGCCGGAAAGCGCCCGGGACATCTTGCTCCGCCGCTTCCGCACCAGGACGACCAGGTCCGCTTCCGACCGTTCGGCGAAGCGGCTGATCTCGATACCCGGCAGTCCGTACTTGATGGCGAATGACGAAGGATGGGTGCCCAACTCGGGGGCCGCCCAGCGGCGCAGCCGGTTCAACTCCTCTGACGTCGGAGTGTCTGCCGCGGCCGCAACACCAGTCGCGGCCGCCTCGCCGTGGGGTTCGACCGCAACAACGCTGATCCTCCCGTCGACGGCGCTGGCGAGGGCGGCGGCGGCTTTCATACCGTAGCGGGCGGCTTCCGTGTAATCCGTGGCGACGAGTACGTGCCACCGGCGGGTCGAGAGTCTCATGGCTGCCAACAAACTTGGCCGCTGCTACATGAAGAGATGATGAATCTGGCGCGAAAGGGTCGCAGCGAAAACCACCGGGAGATGATACCATTCAGCCATGACGGACCCGCACAGCAAGTCCCGGAACCGATTGGAGCAGGTGATCGAGGCCGGGCTACTCCTGACGTCGGAGCTGTCGCTCGAGGGTGTGCTGCAGCAGGTGGCTGACCTGGCCCGAGAGCTGCTGTCCGCCCGCTACTCAGCCATCGGCGTCTTGGCGGAAGACGGTCGAACCCTCTCCAGTTTCACCACCTCCGGGGTGTCCCGTGAGACCGCCGAAGGCATCGGTGCCTCGCCGGAGGGCCGGGGCGTCCTGGGACTGGTCATCCGGGAAGCCCAGCCCATACGGCTCAAAGACATCGCCCAGCACCCGGAGGCACACGGGCTGCCGCCCAACCACCCGGAAATGCACTCGTTCCTCGGCGTGCCCATCGTCGGGCGCCGCGGCACGTTCGGAAATCTCTACGTGGCCGAGCGCCTGTCGGGAACCGAGTTCACCGAGGAAGACGAACACATCGCCACCATGCTGGCGGCGCAGGCGGCCGCCGCCGTGGACAACGCCCGCCTGCACGAAGAGTCGGCCCGGTTGCTCGAAGAGGTCCAGCAACTCCATCGCTCACGAGAACGCTTCTTCGCCACCGTCAATCACGAAATGCGCAACGCCATCGCCGGCGTATTCGGCTGGGCCGAGATGCTGGTGCGAAAAAAGGATCCGGAGACGGTGCCCAAGGCGGCGTTCGAGGTACTGGAGTCGGCCGAACAGGCCATCACCCTGATCAACGACCTCCTGGATCTCAGCCGGTTGGACGAGAACCGGCTCAAACCACACATGGAGGAGGTCGAGGGGACCCGGGTGATCGACCGCTCCATCCGACTGGTCACACCGGCGGCCACCGCCAAGCACATCGAGATCGTGTTCAGCGTCCACGAAAACCTGGCGACGTGTTACACCGACGCCCACCGGGTGGAACAGATCCTGGTCAATCTCCTGGGGAACGCCGTGCGCCATTCCCCCAAAGGCGCTCCGATCACCATCACGGCGTTCACCACCGACGACTCGTTCGTGGTGCTGGTCGACGACCAGGGCACCGGCATCCCCGAGGAAGACATCGAACGCATCTTCGACATCTACTACACCCAGGCGGGAAGCGCAGGGGGCGGCGGTTCGGGACTCGGTCTGCCACTGTCACGGCGCTTGGCCCGTCTGCTGGGTGGAGAGTTGAGCGCCAGCAACAGATCGAGCAGCGGTGCTCGTTTCACATTGAAACTACCGAGAGGGGCCCCACCCACTTGATTATGAAGATTCCTTCAGGAGAGGTTACGCTATCGTTCATACGCCATTGGCCAGATTAGTAACCATGAAGATTCTCATCGTAGAAGACGACCGCAAAGTCGCCGGCTTCATCGAACAAGGCCTGAAGGAAGAGGGCTACGTGGTCGATGTCGCCCCGGACGGGGACGAAGCCACCTTGCTGGGACACGTTTACGACTACGACGTGATCCTGCTCGATCTGGTGCTACCCAAGAAAAACGGCTTCCAGGTAGCCATGGAGCTCCGGCGCGAGGGACGCAACACCCCCATCCTCATGTTGACATCCCGGGACGCAGTCGAAGACG
>CAJVYZ010000189.1 GCA_913009915.1 uncultured Gemmatimonadota bacterium
GGCTACCGACGCGGCTTCGCCGGGCTCATGAACGCCTACAACGCCCAGGGTCTGGGGGCGGGCACCGGGGCCATGGGGATTGCCGCGGGCGCCTTCGAACTGGCTCTGGACTACACCCGGGAGCGCGAGCAGTTCGGCCGACCGATCTGCGAATTTCAGGGCCTGCAATGGATGCTGACCGACATGAGCATCCAGATCGAGGCGGCGCGGCTGCTGCTCCACAGGGCCGCCGCGGGGGCGGGAACGGGCTTCCCCGACGTCACCGAGGCGGCGCAGGCCAAGATCTTCGCCTCCGAGATGGCCATCAGGGTGACCAACGACGCGCTCCAGATGTTCGGGGCCGCCGGCTACTCCCGCGACCTGCCGCTGGAGCGCATGGTCAGGGACGCGCGCATGTTCACCATCGGCGGCGGCACCGCGCAGATCCTGCGCACCGTCGTCGCCTCGCGGATCCTCGACCGCAAGCTGCCACAGACCCGCGACGGCTACTGCAAGTAGCCGCGGGCCGTGATGTCTCGACGGGCCGAGGATCGAGGAGATCGAGTACGGCGGCGAGCCGTCGCCGGGCCAGCCAGCCAGGCGCTGGTCGACCGGGCCCGCGTGGGCGACCGTATCCGCGGGGGCTCGCGGTCCGTGCTTCGGGAACAGGAGAAGGAGGTGACACGATGTATAATACCGAAATAAAAACAATAAGAACATCCGCCAACATATCGAACATTCGTCAAGCAACTAGCAAACAGGGAAAAGTGACGATGAAAAAAAGGGGGAAAATGACGATGAAAAAGATCGGCTTACTGGCGCTATCCGCGATGTTCCTCATGTCGGGAACGGCGTTCGCGGCGGGAAAGGAGGTCGTCAACTATTGGAGCCGGCACGGAAGCTCCGATGTCGCCATCATGCAGAAAATGGTCGGTGAATTCAACGCGTCCCATCCCGGCATCGATGTGAAGCTCCAGTTCCTGACCTGGGGCGGCGCCTACTACGGCAAGGTCCGCAGTTCCATCCTGGCCGGCAACCCGCCGCAGATCTTCGATGTCGCCGCCTACGCGCCGCCGATGTTCCGCAACAATGTCGAGTCTTTCAGCGCGGAGGAGTTGGCGAAGCTCGGGATCAATCTGTCGAACTTTGTCCCGAGCGCCTGGAAAGCGGTCGAGTACAAGGGCCGGTACTATGGCACGGTGAACGCCATCCTGCCTCTCGGGCTCTACTACAACACGGACATGTTCAAGAAGGCCGGTCTCGATCCGAGCAAGCCTCCGCGTAACTTGAAGGAGTTCCTCGAATACGCGAAGAAGCTGACCGTGGACACCAACGGCGACGGCAAGATCGACCAATGGGGCTTCATGCTTCGCAATAACTTCGTCCCCACCCCGTGGATCTGGGAGAGCATCCTGGTTCAGAGTGGGGGAAGTATCCTCAACAAGGATCTGACCAAGGCTACTTTCAACACCAAGGCCGGCATCGACGCCTTGAACCTCATGCTGAACTTCAGCAGAAAGTATAAGATCGCTCCCTCGACACTGGCCGACACGACGACCGCCTTCGTCGCCAAGAAGGTGGCCATGGTCATCTCCGGCCCCTGGGATATTGCGGGATACAAGGGGAAGAAGATGGCCTTCGGCACCGCTCCGATGCCGCAATTCGGCACGCAGAAGCCCGCGGCGTGGTCGAGCCTGGATATCTATTTCTTCCCCAAGGGGCTGCGCAAGGACGCGAAGAAATGGAAGGCGACCATGACCTTCGCCGCATGGGCGGCCGGCCCCGGAGGCGGGAAGTACTATGCGCAAATGTTCCTGCCTTCGCTTCTGTCCGTCCTGAACGGCCCGGTGATGAAGGATCCCTACATGTCCGGCTTCGCAAGGGAAGCGACGTCGGGCGGCATCTATTTCCCGCAGGCGCATAAGGCCATGCAGGAGATTTACGCGGCCATCTGGAGCAACCTCCAGGGCGCCTTCGCCGGCAAAATGACCGCCGAGGAAGCCCTGAGCCTGGCGGAAGAGCAAACCAACAGGATTCTGGCCAGGTAATCGGCCTCCCGGTTCAACGGGCGGAAAATTAGTCCGAGTACCTGTCGATGCGCCTGTCGATTCCCGGGGCTGTTTGGCCTCGGGAATCACCGGGAAAAGGGGAGGCTTTCGATGACGATACCCGACTCCGGAGAAAACCCACGAATGGCTCTGGCGGCGGCGGCGAGAAAGGGGGGAATGGCATGGTTTGCTGGGAAGAAAGCCTCTCCGTACCTTTTTCTTCTTCCCTTTATGATCATTTATGTTGTTCTTATACTATACCCGATCTTTCAGGGGCTTTACGTAAGTCTCACTGACTGGGACATGATGAATCCCGTTAAACCTTTCGTGGGACTGAAGAACTTCGAGTACCTCTTCTTCGGAGATCCCCTTTTCTGGAACAGCGTAAAGGTGACGCTGCAGTACATCTTCACCAATGTTCCGATAAAGGTCGTCCTGGGCTTGGCCCTGGCCCTGATCTTCAATCAAAAACTACCGGGGATGGCGTTTCACCGGGGAGCGCTCTTTCTACCGTTCGTCATCAATATCGCGGCGGTCGGCATTCTTTTTCAGTGGATCCTGGATCCTGAAGTCGGGTTGTTGAACTACTATCTCTCGATGCTGGGCCTGCCCCCCCAGAAATGGCTCGTGGACCCCACCTGGACCATGGATTTGGTGGTCCTGGTGACGATCTGGTGGAGTATTGCATTCAACGTCATCGTCTTCCTGGCGGGATTACAAGACATTCCCGAAGAGCTCTACGAGGCGGCGAGAATCGATGGGGCCAACGCCTGGCATCGCTTCTGGAACGTTACGCTGCCCTGTCTGAGAGGGTCGATGATGTTCGTCGTGGTTATGCAAATAATCGGATCCTTTCAGGCCTTCGGTAATATTTACATGCTCACCGGAGGGGGACCGAATAATGCAACGAACGTACTGATGGTTCATTTGTACAAGACGGGCTTCTTCTATTTCCAGATGGGCCCCGCGGCTGCAATCGGCGTGATCATTTTCATCATCGTCATGGCGCTGACGATAGCCGTGCTGGCGATGTTCCGGAAACAGGTGGAATACTAAAGAGTAAGGGCGCATGAAACTCAATAATTCATTACGGGCGGAAATGGCGACTTCTGAGCGAAGGACGCGGAGCGCCATAAGATGGCGGCACATACAGCGATTGATTTTATGGCTAGTGCTTACGCTGATTTCCGTATTCTTCCTTCTACCCGTCCTGTGGATGATCACGACCTCCTTTACGCCGAACAACGTGGTTCTCCACTATCCTCCGCGATGGATACCGGCTTCTCCCACCTTACAAAACTATACCGAGGCCATTACCACGACCCGGACCGCCGGTCTGGGTCGCGCCCTGGCCAACAGCACGCTGGTTGCCGTCGCCACGGTGATCCTGACCTTGCTCGTCGATTCCATGGCCGCCTACCCCCTGGCGCGGATGAACTTCAAGGGCAAGAAGGGGATATTCATTCTGGTGCTCGTGGGCCTCATGGTCCCCGCCGAGGTGACCTTCGTGTCGCTGTTTCTGATGTTTAACGCGGTCGGCTGGCTGAATTCGTATGAGTCGCTCATCCTGCCGGTCGCCGCCAGCCCCTTCGGCGTCTTCCTGTTGCGGCAGTTCTTCATGGCGATTCCCAGGGACCTGGAGGATGCGGCGCGGATCGACGGTTGCAGCCGGATGAGGATCCTGTTCACGATCATCCTGCCGTTGGCGAAGCCCGGTCTGTCCGCCCTGGCCATCTTCACCTTCCTGCTGAGCTGGAACAATTTCCTTTGGCCCCTGATCGTGATGACCGATCCGAACATGATGACCGTCCCGGTGATCCTGGCCTATTACGTGGCGTCGTTCGCCCAGTCGCTGGACTGGGGGACGCTCATGGCGGCCGCCGTCGGCGCCACCATACTGCCGGTGATCGTGTTCCTCATATTCCAGAAGCAGTTCGTCCGAAGCATCGCCACGACGGGACTCAAGGGCTAACGGGACTCAAGGGCTAACGGGACTCAAGGACTAATACCAAGCCGCGACGATCGAAGACCCATGGGGCGTGGAGCCGATCAGGAGGAAAGGATCGAATCATGCTCATCTTTCCCGATCGTTACCCGCGACTATGCGAGACGGCGGAACAAACGCCGCTGATCGATACCCACGAGCATTTGCAGGAAGAACGCGATCGCCTGGCCCTCGGCGATCGGTTGGATTTCGCGTGTCTCTTCCGGGCCTACCTTCTGGCCGATCTGGTCTCGGCCGGAATGTCCCGGAGCGACGCCGAGGAAATGACGGCCGACAATTTGGATCAAGACGAGAAATGGCTGCGCGTCGCCCCCTTCTGGGACCGGGCCCGGCACGGCGGCTATGGCCGGGCGATCGCGCTGACCATACGGGAGGTCTACGGGATCCCCGATCTCAACCGGGATACCTATCGGGATGTGACGGCCGCCATGCGGGCCCAAAACCGGCCGGGCGTACACCGCCGGCTGATCCGGGAAAAGGCTGGCGTGTCGTGGTACGTCCTGCACCACGTGGGGGACGCCGGCACGGTCTACCGCGAGGGAATCGACCCGGCCATCTGCCGTCGGGTGCTGGGTGTCAATTGCTTCCTGAGGGATTCCCTGCCCTTGGACGATTTCGCGGCTCGCACGGGCATTCGGGCCGATTCCTGGGAGGCTTTTCAGGCCGTCATGGACTGGTATTTCGAGCGCTACGCGGCCGACGCGGTCGCGATCAAGAACAATTGCCCCTATTGGCGCGGCCTGCGCTTCGACGATCCGCCCCCGGAACGGGCCGCCGCCGCCTTTGAAAAACGCTATGTCCACGGCCAGGCATTGGAACCCGGCGAGTTGAAGGCGCTACAGGATGCCGCATTCCACTTCTGTCTCCGCCGGGCGGCGACCCACGACCTGCCGGTGCAGATCCATACCGGTTACCTGGCCGGCAATCGCAATCTGGACACCGACCGCATTCGCCCCTCCGACCTGACCAACCTCTTCGTTCAATATCCCCACGTCCGCTTCGATCTGTTCCACATCGGCTATCCCTATCAAGGCGAGATCGCCGCGCTGGCCAAGAACTTCCCCAATGTCCATGTCGATCTATGCTGGGCCTGGATCATCGACCCCTACGCCACGCGCCGCGCCCTGCAAACCTTCATCGCCACCGTTCCCGTAAACAAGATCTTCGGTTTCGGCGGCGACGTGTTCACGGCCGACGGCGTTTACGGGCATGCCCGGATCGCGCGCTGGGGCACCGCCTGGGCGCTGGCCCGGATGATCGATCAGGGCTACCTGGGCGAAGGGGATGCCGCGACGATCGCCCGGATGATCCTGCACGACAACGCGCGGGAGTTCTTCGATCTTCCGTCCCGGCCGGCAACCCTTCGGTCATCGTCGTGACGCGTCACGCTCTATCCGATCAATCCCCCAGATTGATCCAGGTGGTCTTGAGCTGGCTGTATTTGTCGAACATGTGGAGCGACTTGTCGCGGCCGAAGCCGGACTGCTTGAAGCCCCCGAAGGGCGTCGTCATGTCGCCCTGGGAGTAGCAGTTGACCCATACCGTGCCCGCGCGCAGGGCGCGGGCCATCTTGTGGGCGGTGGTGATGTCGCGCGTCCACACCGCGCCGGCCAGGCCGTAGATGGTGGCGTTGCCGATGGCGATCGCTTCCTCCGGGTCCTTGAACGTGATCGTCGAGAGCACGGGGCCGAAGATTTCCTCCTGGGCGATCTTCATGTTGTTGTCGACGTTATCGAATATGGTCGGCTCGATGTAGTAGCCGCCGGTCTCCTGGCGCACCCGCCGCCCGCCCACGCGCAGCGTCGCGCCGTCCGCCATGCCGGCCTCGATGTAGCTCATGACGCGCGCGGTCTGCGTCTCGTCCACGATCGCGCCCATGTGGGTCTCGGGGTCCAGCGGGTCGCCGGGCTGACGGTGGCTCGCATGGACCATTATCTTTTCGAGCAGTTCCTCCTTGATGGACTCGTGGACCAGCAGCCGCGATCCCGCGGCGCAGTTCTCGCCTTGATTGTAGAAAATGCCGATGGCGGCGGCCTCGGCGACGGCGTCGAGATCGGGGGCGTCGGCCAGCACGATGTTCGGCGACTTGCCGCCGCATTCCAGCGATACC
>CAJVYZ010000190.1 GCA_913009915.1 uncultured Gemmatimonadota bacterium
ATGAAGAGCGTGTATCATTATCGCGGGTTGCCCCTGACCCTCCTGATCGACCGCGAGGGCCAGATCGTCCAGCAGTGGATCGGCTACGCCGGGCCCGATCAGCTTACCGCCATCCGGACGGTGATCGACGCCGAATTGGCCCGGGCGCCCGACGGCAACGATCCGTCGGCCCACGCCGGGATGCATCACTAATAGACCCGAGTTTTCTCGAGCCGGTCTGCGGCACGCTCCCGCCCGACGCCGTATGGCGTTATGCTACTTGGGTCTTCTCCAGGCGGAGTTCATGCCCAATATCCTGCACCAGATCAAGATCAACGCCACCCCGGAACAGGTTTTCGATCTCCTCGTGTCCAGCGAAGGGATACGGCGCTGGTGGACCCACGACGCCCAGGTGGAACCCATTGAAGGTTCGGTGGCGGAGTTCGGCTTCAACGACCGGGCCACGGTATTCCGCATGAGAGTCGACGAGCTCGTCGCCGGCCGGCGAGTCAAGTGGACCTGTCTGGGGGACCCTGAAGAATGGGAAGGCACCGAGGTGGAGTTCCACCTGTCGCCCGATGAAGGTGTGGTGGATCTGCATTTTGCCCACCGCGGGTGGCGCTCTATGGCCGGCGACTACGCCGCATGCAACACGACGTGGGGCGCCCTGATGCACCGGCTCAAGGCTGCGGCTGAGGGGCAGACACGCGGCCCGCTGTTCCCTCTGTAACCGCTCGCAGCCAGCGCGCTGTGCCCGTCCCGCGGGGACAGTCCGTGCCCGACGGGGCCAGCTTGTCACACGTCGAGCGCCACGCGGCGTCGACGGAATCGGCGCTCCCTTGCAAGTCGAAGAACTCCAGTGCACCCCCCGAGCCGGTCGAATCCACGAACGCCAGTCGGATGACGCCG
Source organism: uncultured Gemmatimonadota bacterium (assembly GCA_913009915.1). Taxonomy (GTDB): domain Bacteria; phylum Gemmatimonadota; class Gemmatimonadetes; order Gemmatimonadales; family GWC2-71-9; genus N074bin45. The sequence continues at coordinate 889 of CAJVYZ010000190.1, forward strand.
CGGACCGTGTCGGCGATCCCGCCCCGGGGCGACAGGCAGCCGTCCCACGTGATCGTCGTGTCCATCCGGACTCGAAGATCGGTGCACGGAAGCGCGGCCCCGGTGTGGGCTGTCAGCACGATGGTGAATCCGCCGCGCATGTCATGGAGGCGGAAGCCTCCGCAGTTGACGCAAATACTGAGAGACTCCGTCACGCAGGCGGCCAACATCACGCCGGCCGCCACGAGCCACTTCCTCACGGCCCCTCACTGGTCGCCCTGCGAAGTTGTTCGAGGATGTCGCCCAAACGCCGAATCTCTTCGCCGTAGGCCGCCCAGTTGCCCGCGCGTTGAGCCTCGACCGCCAGGCGGTACCGGCGGCCGGCTTCATCGATCAGCAGCGAGACCGCCTGTGGCATCTCCACCACGGCGCCAGGCTGTGGCGCCGGCTGGTCCCCGGCCGCCTCGAGATCGGTTGCCGTCGGTTTCGGGCCGGCGCCGAACAGCCGGGTCAATCCCTCCTGCAGGGTCTCTTCCATGACGACCTGATTCTGGTAGGCGACCACGACCCGCTTGAGTTCGGGGATGCGCCCGCCCTCGGCCCTGAGATAGATGGCCCGCACGAAGATGAGTGATTCTTCGATGGGGATCACCAGGAGGTTGCCGAAGATGACCTGCGAGCCACGCTGATCCCACAGCGAGATCTGCCGGGAGATCTCGGTGTTCTGGTTGATGCGGTTGGCCACCTGATTGGGGCCGAAGACCAGGCTCTGGCGCGGGAAGCGGTACACCAACAGTTGCCCGTAATGCTCGCCGTCACTCCGGCCCACCATCCACGCGGCCAGGTTGTCCTTCTGGCGGGGCGTGAACGGCGTCATGACGATGTACTCTTCAGTGGGTTCGCCCGGGAGCCGCATGATCATGTGGCGCAGGAACGGATCGCGCGAGGTTTCCCCGCGGGTAAGCGCCGGGATCTGCCACTGATCCTCCCGGTGGTAGTACGCCTCCGGATCGCCCATGTGATAGGTGGTGTACAATGACGTTTGTGCCCGGAACAGGTCGTCCGGGTAACGGATGTGCGCCCGCAGGTCGGCCGGCATGTCGTCCAGCGGCAGGAACACGTTCCGGAAGATCTTGGCGTATGTTTGGATCAGGGGGTCGTCCGGGTCGGCGATGTAGGCCGTGATGTCGCCGTCGTAGGCATCCACCACCACCTTCACGCTGTTGCGCAGGTAGTTGGTCCCATCCCGGAGCGGCTGAGAGTAGGGGTACCGGTCGCTGGCGGTATAGGCGTCTATTATCCACTTCAGCTGCCCGTCGTCGGTAATCACGATGTACGGGTCGTTGTCGAGCACCAGAAACGGCAGCGCCAGCCGCACGCGCTCGGTGATGCGCCGGTGGAACAGCACCCGGCTCTCGCCGGTGAGGTCCTCCGACAAGAGAATCTTGAGAGAGCCGAAGCGCATGGAGAACAACAGTCGCCGCCACACGCTGCCGATCGGCACGCCACCGGTGCCCTCGTAGGTGGTAAAGGCGCTTCCCTCTCCCGAGGGAAAATCGAACTCCTGCTGGCTGGTATTCACGAAGACGTAGTCGTTGGACAGTTCTCCGTAGTATATGCCTGGTCGCCGCACCTCGAGGGACACGTCCGACGTCGGAGGGAGGTCCTTGATGAACAACACCGGGAGCCCCTCCGCGGTCACCTGATTGACCGGACTCAGCGTCAGGCCCATTCCGTGCGTGAACGTCAGCCGTTCGTTGATGAACGTCCGTTGGGGGAGTGACCGGCTGTTCAGTTCACGGGGAGACAGCAGCACCTGGCGATAGGTGCCATCGATCCAGTAGCGATCGTCGTCCACCGACGCAAAGTCGTAGTACGTCCTGATTTCCTGGAGCTGCTGGAAGGTCTGGAGCAGCGGCTCCCTATCCCACAACCGGACGTTGGTGATGGTTCCCGCATTGGCCTCGATGTCGGCGCGGGTGAGAGGCGCTTCACCGGTCAGGTCTCGCGTCGTCACTGCATCCAGCCCCCAGGCCCGTTTCGTGGCCTCGATGTGGTATGCCAGCTGGGGCCCTTCCTTCGACAGCTCATTGGGGAGGACCACCAGCCGTTGGTACAATGCCGGGATACCGCGCCCCGCGATCACGCCGACGATGAAGTACAACGCGACCGCGATGCCCGTCCACCAGCCCAGCCGGTGGGTCATGGCGCCGCGCAACACCATCACCACGCCGAACACCGCCACCACCACCGTGGCCTTGATGAGCGGCGCCTGTATGGTGATGTCGGCGAAACTGGCCCCCACCAGCGGCCCGGTAGTGGAATAGAGCAGCGACGGGAGATCGATGAAGTACCCGGTGACTGCCGCCATGGCAAACAACCCCGCCAGCAACACCGCCAAATGACGCTCGGCTGAGGCTTCGATGGTGATATTGTGCTGGCGGATGACCACGTCACGTCGCAGCACGTAGATGGGAATCGTCAGCAGGAGTGACAACACGATCAGCGTGATGGCGACCCCGACCGCGATCGACAGCACCGGCAGCGTGAAAAAGTAGTACGAGATGTCTCGCCCGAACACCGGGTCGGCCACGCCGAACGACGTGCGGTGGAGGTAGCTCAGCAGCACCAGCCAGACACTCGACAGCGACAGGCCGGCCAGCAGGCCCAAGCCCGCGGCGACCGGGATCGACAACCGGCGGAGCAGGGCGTTGAGGTCGAGGCTGGCGGTACCCGGGCCCCGGATCGCGGCCAGCTCCGGAACGATACCTCGCTGCGCCAGCCGAAGATTGATCCACAAGAACAGGAAACTCAGGCCCCCGCCCACCAGGCCCACGCCGAGTTTGGTCCACAACGCCGTGAGAAAGACCACCTCGAAGTCGACCGAACGAAACCAGTACCATTCCGTGAGCCAGCCCACCAGCACCGGCACGCCGATCAGACTGGCAATGAGTACCCCGATCAGAACCACCAACGCCGCCCGCGCCCGCGCCCGCACCATGTCGCCCCCTCATTAAGAAGTCTCGCCGAAAGAAAGTCTCGTCGAGCCCCCGAAGTATGGCTGGGGTTAGGTGGTTGGGCCAGGGGGCGGGGAGGTAAGGGCGGTATTAGGAGGTAAGGGCGGTATTAGGCGGTAAAGGGCGGTAATGGTGGTCGGGTGGTCAGGCTGGTCGGGGTTCAAACAGGTAGTTACAGCTGGGGCAGCCGTAGGTGCACCTTCGTCTAGCTATGTGGCTATTACCGCCCGTTACCGCCCACTACCGCCCGTTACCGCCCAAGACTGGGCGTCCCACATGTGGGACGGCCAGTCCCATACCCGAACGTTGCCGCCAGGGAAATTTGCCGGCTCACTTAATCTAACACGTTGATTGCCAAGTACTTACAGAATGTCTCGTCATGGCACGTTACTTCCATTTGGGGGTGGCGATCCCAATGGAATGAACCATGGCCTACCCGGCTCGACGGAAACAATCGCCCCAGGAATCGACCGGCCAGGCCCGCGCCCTCAGGTCGGCGAGTGATGTTACCCCGCTGCCGGTGGCCGGTCCTGCTCGCGAGCGGCAGCTGTTGGAAGCCACCCTCGCCGGCCGCTTCAAGATCCGCCGGTTGGTGGGGCGTGGCGGCATGAGTTCGGTCTATCTTGGCTGGGACCACGCCCTGGAACGGAAGGTGGCCATCAAGGTGCTGGCGCCCGAATTCGTGCGCCAACTGGAGGACCGCGAGCGGTTCCGCCGGGAGGCCCGGATCGGGGCGTCGCTGTTCCATCCGAACATCGTGCCGGTGTACGCCTCCGAGCAGCAGAACGGGCTCACCTTCGTGGTCATGCACTACGTGGCCGGCCCGTCCCTAGCGGCACGGCTGGAGAGCGTCGGTGCCCTGCCGGTCGATGAGACCGTCGAGATCCTTGCTGCACTGGCGGACGCTCTCGATTCGGTGCACCGGATCGGCGTTGTCCACCGGGACATCAAGCCAGACAACATTCTGCTGGACGAGGTTAGCGGCCGGCCAATGCTGACCGATTTCGGCGTCGCCACCGTTGCCACGTCCGAGCATTCCCGCTCGGAAGTCGTCAAGGCGCTAGGGACTCCCCAGTACATGTCGCCGGAACACGCGCTCGGCGAGCAAGCCGCCGATGCCCGCAGCGATCTCTACTCCTTGGGCGTGGTCGGCTTTCGCATGCTCACCGGCCGCCTCCCGTTCACCGGCGGCACGGCCCAGAGCATCGTGGCACAACACGTGGCACTCGAGCCACCCCCCGTTGGCCACTATGCCCCACATGTCCCGGAGGAGGTCGCCCGGGTCATCGACCGCTGTCTGGCCAAGAAACCCGCCCAGCGCTGGGCCGATGCCGGCGCGTTTGGTACCGCCCTGCTCAAGGCGCAGCGGGTAGCCGGTAGTCGGCGGTGGAATGTTGTCAGGCTGCTTAGGAGGGCGGTAGGGCGGTAAGGCGGTAAGGCGGTACGGGCGGTAACGGGCGGTAACGGGCGGTAGTAGGCGGGAGCCAGACGAGAAGCCCCGCCGCCGCCCCCGCTGCCCCCGCTGCTCCCGCTGCCCTCGCTGCCCTCGCTGTCGCCCCCGCCTGCTTGACTCCCTCCCCCCGGGGCTCGACAATTCAGGGATGACCTTGTCCCACCCTCGTTCCCACTACGCCTGGCTCGCCGTCTATGCGGTGGTGTCGCTCGCGTTGGTTGGGTGCAGTGAGAAGGGGCCGTCGGCGGAACTGGGCGACCTCGACGTACTGCAGCAACTCGGCCGGTTGCGTATCCTGATTCCCCGACTGGATGTCGACCACCTCCCGCGCGAGGTCGATCTGCTGGATCGGCAGCGAAACCTGGCCGAATCCCTGTCTCAATCACTGGGGCTGGAGCCCGAGTGGATAGTCGTGTCGGCGCGGAACGCGCTGATCGATTACCTGGTCGAAGGCGTAGGCCACGAGCGTGCCAGCGCGATCGCGGAAGTGCGCAGGTCGTTCAACGGGTCGTACTCGCCGCTCTACCAGGCCGCGTACATGATCGGCGGCCTCCAGATCCGAGCCCTGCACTCCGAGCTCGTGGAGGGCGGACGGATGACGGAGCGCGAGTTCCACGACGCCATCCTGCAGGGGGGGCCGATGCCGATCGAGATGGTTCGCGCACGCCTGAGGGGCGAGCCGCCAGGCCGCGACTTCACGGCGACGTGGCGGTTCGATGGGCCGAATTGACCGCAGGCTCGTCCGTGGCGCCGTCGCGATCAGCCTCGGCGGACCATGAATCACCGCGAGCTGGAAGCT
>CAJVYZ010000191.1 GCA_913009915.1 uncultured Gemmatimonadota bacterium
GTTGCGTAGCGCTCTGCTTTGGTTGATGCTGCAGTCACGTGCTTGTATGTTTGTTTTTTTTTTTTTAATGATACGGCGACCACCGAGATCTACACTCTTTCCCTACACGACGCTCTTCCGATCTGTACTACGCCTGGCGCGGCCAACGCGATTCGTCCCTCATCTGGCTCCGCCGAGCCTACGACCTGTCACCCACGGGAGTGGACAACCGCGTGCTGTGGTCGGGATTGTTCAACGACCTGCACTCCGATCCGGTGTTCAACGACCAGTTGCTGGAGATGAGGAGTGGGATTTGGGGGAGAGTGGGGGCGGCGGGGGCGTAGGACGTGGGACGTGGGGCGTAGGGCGTGGGGCGTGGGGCGTGGGAGTGCGGAGTGCAAGCCAACACACCTGAGAGATAACAATGCCAACAACTGCCGTCGCTGCCCTCGCCTTCTCATGACCGACCGCTACGACGCCATCATCATCGGCGCCGGCATCATTGGCGCGGGCATCGCCTTCGAGTTGTCCAAGAAGGGCTATCGGACCGTGAACGTCGACAAGTTGGCGGCGGCGGGGGAAGGGTCCACCGGGGCCACTTGCGCCATCGTCCGCACGCACTACTCGACGTGGGACGGGACCGCGCTGGCTTACGAGAGCTTCCGGCACTGGCAGGATTGGCCGGGCTATCTCGAGGTCGAGGACGAGCGCGGTCCAGCGAGGCTGATCGAGACGGGCTTGGTAATCATCCGTTCGGCACAGCGAAGCTTCAAGAAGGAGCTCGGGTTCCACGACCAGTTGGGCATTCCCTACGAGGAATGGGACGTGGCCACGCTACAGGCCGAGATCCCCTTCTGCGACGCCACAGCTTTTTATCCCCCCAGACGTCCCGATGACGAACACTTCGGCGATCCGACGGCCCAATCAGTCCCCGGTGCCATCTTCATCCCCGCCGCGGGTTACGTCAACGATCCGCAGCTGGCCAGCCACAACCTTCAGCGTGCCGCCGAAGCCAAGGGAGCGAAGTTTTTGTTCGACACCGAAGTGGTCGGCATCAGGCGGCACGAAGGACGAGTCGCCGGAGTGACGTCGAAGAGCGGCGACGCGATAGATGCTCCCGTGGTGGTCAACGCCGCCGGCCCCCATTCGTTCATCGTCAACCGCATGGCCGGGATCGACGGCACCATGAAAGTCATCACCAGGGCACTGCGGCATGAAGTCCATTACCTGCCGGCTCCCGATGCTGAAAGACTGCCGTTCATCTCGGATGACGACATCGGCGGTTACTGCCGGCCGGAGGTGGGGCACACCATGCTGATCGGCAGCCAGGACCCGGCCTGTGACCCCCAGGAATGGATCGATGATCCCGACGATTTCAACCGGGACGTCACCTCGTCACAGTGGCAGTCGCAGGTGTACCGCATGGCATTGCGCATACCGGGCTTGGACATTCCCACGCACCCAAAGGGTATTGCCGACCTGTACGACGTGAGTGACGACTGGATCCCAATCTACGACCGGTCGGACTTGGGGGGCTTCTACCTGGCGATCGGTACCAGCGGCAACCAGTTCAAGAACGCACCCATGGTTGGCCGACTGATGGCCGAACTGATTGCTGCTTGCGAGGCTGGGCACGACCACGACGTGGATGCGGTCCGGGTTCGTTGTCCCTACACCGGGGAGTCACTCGACCTCGGTTTCTATTCCCGTAACCGAGAGGTCAACCGTGCCAGCAGCTTTTCAGTGTTGGGGTAATCCGTTCACGGCGTACCCCATGCCAACGCGAAGGTGCAATCTCGGAGCCCACGTGAGAGTATCCCTCCTCCTTGTCACCGCGGCCGCCGGCTTCCCGGCAACGGCGGTATCCCAGCATATCTCTTCCAGGCGCCCGGTGGCCACATACTCGATCGTCGCTCGGGATTCCGTTACCGGGGAAATCGGTGTTGCGGTCCAGTCGCACTGGTTCTCGGTCGGATCCATCGTGACCTGGGCCGAAGCCGGCGTCGGCGCCGTGGCGACGCAATCATTCGTGGAACCGTCCTACGGACCGCTTGGATTGGAATTGATGCGCCTGGGCCGTTCCGCACCGCAGGCGCTTGCGGCCCTGGTCTCCACCGACACCGACGAGGCCGTGCGCCAGGTCGCCATGGTCGACGCCTCGGGCCAGGTGGCGGCCCACACCGGAAGCCGGGCGATCCAGGCCGCCGGCCAACACACCGGAAGTCAGTACTCCGTCCAGGCCAACCTCATGGAGAACGCCACGGTTTGGGGCGCCATGGCGCAGGCGTACGAAGATTCGAAGGGTGATCTGGCTGAGAGACTGCTGGCAGCGCTCGAGGCGGCCCAGGCTGAGGGCGGCGACATCCGCGGCAGGCAGTCCGCCGCCATCCTCGTCGTTTCCCCGGAAAATACCGGTCGTCCGTGGACAGACCGCCTGTTCGACCTTCGGGTGGAGGACCATGCCACACCGGTGGTGGAGCTCCGGCGCTTGGTCACCCTGCAGCGGGCCTACCGCAAACTCAACGAGGGCGACGAGTGGGTAACCCGCGGCGACATCCCCCAGGCAATGGAGGCATACCAGGCGGCGATGGCCTTCGTACCCGATGCCGCCATCAATGGCGAGGCTGCGTTCTGGGTCGGGGTCACCCTGGCCTCGATCGACCGAGTGGAAGAGGCGATCCCCTACCTCCGACGCGCCTACGCCCAGGACACCAACTGGGCCACCCTCGTGCCGCGGCTTCCCGCGTCCGGACTACTCCCCGCCGATGACGCCTTGGTGAGCCACCTGGTTGCGAGCATGCAAGAAGAACCCTAGCAAATACCAGCGCCGAGCCTCCAAACCTGAAGAGCGAAGTGGTCGCATACAATACCACTTCGCTCTTCATCATCTACATTTCTTCCTGCCCTCGCGGCCCTCGCTGCCCACGCCGCCCTCGCTGTCATCCGCCCTCGCTGTCACCCGCCCCCGCCTACTCCGCATGCAGCGCCGTCGCCGGGTCCACCTTGGTCACCCGCAACGCGGGAACTAGACTCGCCACCAGCCCGGTCACTGCCAACGTCACCACGATGACGCCAAACACCAGCGGATCGTGGGCGTCGACCTCGTACAGCACCAGCTCCAACGGAGTGGCGGCTAAGAAGGCGATCACCAGGCCGATGGCCAACCCGACGGCCAGCTGGATTGTGCCCTTCTTCATGACCAGGCCGATCAGGCTGCGGTTCTGGGCGCCGAGCGCCATACGTACGCCCATTTCGGTGCGCCGCTGGCTGACGGCGAAGGACATGACGCCGTACAGTCCCACTGCCGCCAGGAACAGGGCCACGCCACCGAACACCATGAACAGCGTGCCGAAGGTGGTGTAGAACCAGGTTTCTTCGGCGATCACTTCTTCCATGGACAACACGTCGTAGATCGGAAGATTGGTATCGATGCCGGCAATTTTGGCTCGCACGGCCGTGGCCGCGGCCATTGGATCACCCCGAGTACGCAGCGCGATGCTCACCCGGTTCCCCACCCCACTTTGGGCAATCGGGATATAAAACCCGGCTGGCGAGGCGTCGTTGTTGCCGATGCCTTCCATCTTCATGTCGGGCACCACACCGACCACCGTCAGCCACTCGGCCGTGGTTTCGCTCCGGCCCATGCGTACGCGCCTACCCAGGGCGTCGCCGTCGGGGAAGAACATCCGGAGGAAGCTCTCGTTGATGACCGCCACCGGCAGCGTCTCGGGAATGTCCTGGGTGGTGAAGGCGCGGCCCTGCAGCACCCGGGTTTGGAACGTTTCGAAATAACCTGGGGTGACGATACCCTCACGCGCGGTGGGATAGTCACGGTCGGTCTCGTAGGCCTCCCCTTCGACGTGGAACACCCTAGCCCCATTGCCCGAGGCCGGCAGACCGTCGGACAGCGTGGCGGCATCGACGCCGGGGATGGAGGCCAGCAGCGGGAGAAGATCCTGATAGAATCCCACTCGATCGGCGGTATCGGGGTACTCGGCGCTGATCAGGTTGAGCCGCGCAGTAAAGATGTTCTCCGTGGCGAACGGTAGATCGATAGTCTTGAGCGCGGTCACGCTCTTGATCATCAAGCCCGAGGCGACCAACAGGCCACACGACAACGCGATCTCGGTGACCACCAGGGCGCCGCTGAACTTGCCCATTTTCAGGGAAGAGGATCCCCGCCCCTCATCGTTCAACAGTTGGTTGACGTCCGCCCGTGAGGCCTGGACCGCCGGGACGATCCCCGAAATCAACGCCGCCGTCCCGGTGACGAAGATGACGAACACCAGCACCGTGGTGTCCATGTCGAAGGTGATCCAGAACGGCGGCGGGTCCACGGAAATGGCGGCCTTGAACCAGCCGATGCCGAGGTATCCCAGCCCCAGCCCCACCACGCCTCCGACACCGGCGATGATCACGGCCTCGGCCAGCAGTTGGCTGATCACCCGCAGCCGGCTGGCGCCGAGGGCGCTCCGGATGGCGACTTCCTTGGTCCGCGCCGTGGCCCGGGCCAGCAGGAGGTTGGCGACGTTGGCGCTGGCGATTAGCAGCACACCCAGCACCGCGCCCAGCATGGTGTAGAGAAGGGCGTAGACCTCGGTTCCGAGGAACCGCTTGGTGTAGGGCTGCGTGAGGGGAGTGAAGCCCTCGTTGCTCTCGGGAAACGTCTGGCCCAGCTGATGGAATATCGTCGCGAGCTGGCTCGTCGCTGCGTCCATGGACACGCCGGACTCGAGCCGGCCGAAGGCGTTGATGAACGGTCGGTTGCCCTCACGGGTGAAATCGGCGGCCCGGTCGGTGAACGCCGTCCACAGTTGTTCGTTCGACGGAAACTCGAAGCCGTCGGGCATGACCCCGATGATGGTGTGAGTGGTGCCGTTGATCCGTACCGTCCGCCCCAAGACGTCTTCCTGCCCCCGGTAGCGGTCCTGCCACAGGTCATATCCCAACACCGCCACCGGCGTGGCACCGGGTTCTACGTCGGCCGGTCCGATCGTCCGGCCCAAGACCGCGTTGACCCGCAGCGTGCCAAACATGTTGCCAGTCACCCGGGCGCCTCGAATCCGTTCGGGCCGCTCGCCAGGTTCCGACAGGTTCGCCGTCCGCCACTGGAAGCCGGCCAACTCGGCGAAGCCGGTCTGCTGCTCGCGAACGGCCTCGAAATCGTGGATCGGGAGGGCACTCCGGTTGATGTTCTGTTCGACGTTGGCACGGTCGACCGTGATCAACTCGTCCGCGTTCTCGAACGGGAGCCCCTTGATGATGGCGGCGTTGACGATGCTGAATACCGTGGTGGTGAGGCCGATGCCGAGCCCCAGGGTCACCACCGCGATGAGCGACAACGCGGGGTTCTTGACCAACATCCGGAGGCCGAAGCGAAAATCCTGCAGCAGACTGGGCATGACGGTGCTCCACGCCGGGAAGGGTCCCACCGGCCCTGCCGTGACGGATGGCGGGGGAGCGGGAACGATGCGTTCTGAGACGTACCCCATTACGCGAGAGGCACCCGGAAGTTTCACACTGGAACAGCGACTGGGCGTGTGTTGCTAAGTTCCATATCCTGAAATAGATAGGGGCTGGTGCGAGCCGTGGTGGCTCCCTCGATCGGACGCTGATGGACCCACACCTTCAAGGCGGATGGGATTCCGGGATTCCGGCATTTCGGGAATCCGAAATTGGGCGATTGGGGTTGCTAACTGACCCCAGTCCCACATTTTCGGACTCCCGGAATATCGGAATCCCGGAATCCCCTTGTGTCGCTCTATCCCCGCGACCACCTCCGCCGCCAGCGCCCTGGAAGCGCCAGCCAATAGCCGGTCAACACACCCACGATGGTGATGACCCCGGCCAGGATCAGGGCCCCTTTCTCCCCGTTGTCCGAGACCAGAACCCGGAGCGGGTAGAACGTGTGCAGCCCCGCAACGACGGAACGGATACGAGATCGGAAGAGCACACGTCTGAACTCCAGTCACACTGATATATCTCGTATGCCGTCTTCTGCTTGAAAAAAAAAATAAAAAATACAAAAAAAAAAAACTAAAAAACATTGCCCAATCTACCATAGACTACTGCCCGTGCATTCAACTCGATTGATTTTGTTCGCA
>CAJVYZ010000192.1 GCA_913009915.1 uncultured Gemmatimonadota bacterium
ACATGGGCCTGATCGACACGCCACTGGACTCGGCTTTTGCCCTGGCACATAAGGAGCGCATCGCAGACGGTCCCGGGGGAATGCGCGTCGGGCTGGGCTGGCTGATCAGATCGGCGGACGGCACCGACCTGGTATGGCACAACGGGGGCACCGGCGGCTTCCACAGCTTCGTGGGCTTTCGTGCGGACGGCCAGCTCGGCGTCGTGGTGCTCAGCAACTCTACCGCCGGGATCGACGACATCGGTTTTCATCTACTCGACCCATCGATCCGGCTACTGAAGGTCGAGCCTTCCATCGCCGCGGTCATGCGTCCGATCATCGACTCGGCCGGGGTCGACGCCGCGATCGCGCAGTACCGCCGCCTCAAGGCCGACTCCGCCAGGTTCTACGATTTTTCCGAAAGCGAACTCAACCGCCTCGGCTACGAATCGCTCAGCCAAGGAGCGGTCCCGACAGCCATCGCGCTGTTTCAATTGAACGTGGAGGCCCACCCTGATGCGGCCAACACCTATGACAGTCTGGGCGAGGCGTACATGGTGGCCGGCGATACCACCAGGGCCGTCGCCGCTTACCGGAAGTCACTGTCATTGAATCCCGGCAACGACAACGCCAGGACGATGCTGGCACGGATGGGAGCGGAGGAAGATGCCTCTACCAGGACGGTCACGCTCCAGCCGGAGTTGCTGCAGCGGTACGTCGGCTCATATCAGTTGGCGCCTAACTTCACCATTGTCATACGACTGGAGGGCGACCGGCTGATGGGCCAGGCGACGGGTCAGTCGGCTTTCGAAATGTTCCCGCTGTCGGAAACGGAGTTCTTCCTCAAGGTGGCTGATGCCCGAATTACCTTCGGGATCAATGAAGACGGAGTGGTGGAGAACCTTACGCTCCATCAGAACGGAGCGAATACCCCGGCACCCCGAATCGATTGATCCCGGACCGTGTCCCAGGCCGCGGCTGATTGGTGGTCCGCCGCCTCATAAGCCGGCGCGATAGACGACGCACCCTCCCACAAGGGTGGCCTCGACGGCCACCCGATTCAATTCCTCGGGCGCGACATCCATGAGATTGGCGTCGAGCAGCACCAGGTCGGCGGCGTAACCGGGCTGCAACCGGCCAAGGTGCTCTTCCATGAACAAACCGTAAGCGCTGGCGACGGTGTAAGCATGTAGTGCCTCATCGACCGAGATTTTTTCCTGGGGCATCCAGCCGCCGGGGTTGGCACCGTCGATAGTCCTCCGGGTGACGGCAGCGTAGATGCCCAGCGTGGGGCTGAGCGGGGCCACGGTCCAGTCGGATCCGAAGGCAAGCACCACCCCGGCGTCGAGGAACGAGCGGAAGGCATAGGTGGTCTTGATCCGTTCGGGGCCGATGCGCTTCTCGGCCCAGCGGCCGTCGTCGATGGCGTGATACGGCTGCACGGCGGCGATGACCCCGAGGCGGGCAAAACGATCAAAATCCGCCGGGCGCAGGTGTTGGGCGTGTTCGATGCGCCAGCGGCGGTCGCGGGTGCCGCGTTCCGTTTGCAGGCTGTCGAAGATGTCCAGCAGCAGGCCGTTGGCCCGGTCGCCTATGGCGTGGATGGCCAACTGGAGGTCGGCCGAGTCGGCTGCGCCGAGGAGAGATCGCAAGCGGTCTTCGGCGATCACCATCGTGCCGGTGGTTTCGGGCTCGTCGTCGTAAGGATCGTCGAACGCCGCCGTGGTACTCCCCAGCGACCCGTCGACGAACCCCTTGACTCCCTGCAGCCTCACCCAGTCGTCGCCGGTACCGTATCGGGCGATGGTATCGGCCCAGGCGCGCCAGTCGTGGAGAGAGTGGAACAGCGCCATCCTGACGGTGAGGTGCCCCCCGGCCCGGGCCCGTTCGACCGCGGCGCGGTTGGCCCAGCTGCCGTTCACCTCCGCCACGGTGGTCACTCCCAATTGGGCCGCGTGTCGCATGGCCCGCGTCAGCGCCGAGTCGCGTTGCGAGGGAGACGCGTCAGGAATCACGGCCCACACCGGATCCATGGCGTTGTCCTTGAGCAATCCGGTTGGCTGACGGGAACCATGATAGCGGATGATCACGCCGCCGTCGGTGTCCGCCGTGTTGTGGTCGACCCCGGCGAGTTCCAGCGCCAGTGAGTTGGCCAATCCCATGTGGCCATCGAGCCGGGAGACGAACACCGGGTTGCCGGGCGTGAGGGAATCGATCCAATCCCGCTGGGGGAGCACACCTCCGGGCCACAGTTCGTGGTCCCAGTCACCGCCGAGTATCCACTCGCCGGGCTGCAGCGTCCGGGCAAAGGCGGCGACGCGCCGGGCAAACTCGGCGGGAGTGCCGGCGTCTCTCAGGTCCACCGACGCCAACTGGAATCCGCCGGACATGAAGTGGGCGTGATCGTCGATGAAACCGGGGACCACCATGCCCGATGCGGTCAGCACTTCAGTACGGCTCCCCACCAAGGGCGCGATGGCGGCGCTGTCTCCCACCGCCACGATGGTCTCTCCTCTGATTGCTACCGCCTCGGCCCAGGGACGTTTCGCGTCTCCGGTCCAAGTGGCGCCGTAGACGACGACATCGGCCGGCTGGTCCACGGCACAGGCGCCGGTCAGAACCAGCACGCCACAGGCGAGGAAGAGGCGCACGACTGACCTCAACGGAGTTTGCTGATGCGGCGCAGGGTTTCCAGTTTCTCGAGGGCCGTGGGTTTGCTGGTGTTGTCCGCCGGGCTCACGGAGAAGAGATCCCTGATATCGAGCAGCACCTCGAACAGGAGTTGGTCGCGCATGTAGGCGTTGTCCAACTCGGCCATCCGGTTGGTCAGGCCTTCGTCCTTGGCGCGATCGTACGACTCGCGATAGAGGTTCTCGAGGTTATGGAGAACGCGATCTCGGCCACGCATATGGTGCTCATGGAAGAGGTAATGAAGGAACCGATGGTTCGACTGGCCTACCTTCCGGCCAAGGTATACCCTTCCCGGGCGGTGGCCAAGCGGAGCCTCACCGATGCCCACGAGGAGTTCAACGATGACCTGGTCCGAGTCACAGGCCACGGTCGACCGCTGGGTCGGCCAATTCGAAGAAGGCTATTTCCACCCGCTGACCAACGTCGCCCGCCTGGCGGAGGAGGTGGGCGAACTGGCGCGGGAAATAAACCACCGCTACGGCGAGAAGACCAAGAAGCCGGAGGAGCCCGAAGGCGATATGGCCATGGAGCTGGCCGACATCCTGTTCGTGGTCATTTGTATCGCCAACCGGGAGGGGATCGATCTGGACGAGGCGTTTGATAAGATGATGGCGAAAGTTGAGGGGCGGGATGATGGTCGATGGACGAAAAAGGGGGCGTAGGGCGTGGGGCGTGGGGCGTGGGGCGTAGGGGTGCGGAGTGCGGTGGGCGGTGGGGGACGATCACGAAGCAGCAATCACAAAACAACTAACACATATGTCATTCCCAAGCTTTAGGCGCAGATTGTAGTTCCTCGAGCAGCGTCAGATAGCTCTGGTACCGACCCCGATCGACCGTTCCATCCGCCACGGCCTCCACGACGGCACAGTCGGGTTCCCGGTGGTGCAGACAGTCGGCGTAGCGGCATTGTTCTACCAGCGGGGCGAATTCGGGGAAGGCGCCGGCCAGTTCAATCAGGGGCAGTCCCCACAGGCCCACCTCGCTGAAGCCCGGGGTGTCGACCAGGAATCCGCCATCCTTCATGGGGATCATCACCGCCGACACAGTGGTGTGCCGTCCGCGGCGTACCCGGGCGCTCACCTCACCCACCCGCAGTTGCAGCCCCGGCTCGATGGCGTTCAGCAAACTGGATTTGCCGACGCCCGACGGCCCGGTGACGACGCTGGTGCGCCCGACCAGCTGTCGTTTCATATCGGCGATGCCGGTTCCCTCGGTGGCGCTGGTGGGGAACACGGGATATCCCACCTTCCGGTAGCGTGCCACCAACTCGTCGCCGGGGTTCAGATCGACCTTGTTCACCGACAATACTGCCGGGATGTGATTGGCCTCCGCGATGACCAGCAGCCGGTCGATGAGTTGGGGGATGGGTGGCGGATCGGCGGTGGACGTCATCACCACTACCTGGTCGACGTTGGCCACCACCGGCCGGTGGCCCCGACCATCGGGGACCCGTCGAGCCAGCAGGCTCTTGCGCTGGGCCACGCCGCAGATGGCGAACAGGTCACCCGTGGGATCGGGCTCGAGTTCGACCACGTCGCCGACGATTACCCTGGGGCCGCCGCGCTTGGCTTTGCCCCGCAACACGGCCGTCACTTCGCCTTGGGCCGTGGCGACGCGGTAGCCGGCGCCCCCGCGCTCGAGGATCGTTCCGGTGATCATCCGCTCACCACTCCCCCGGCGCGTCTTCGATAGCCTCGTCGAGTGCGGCTTTGACGTCGAACAGCGAGAGCGCCTTGAGCCGTTCTTCCGCCTGGGCCGCGCTCCCACCCCAGGCCAGGTAGTCCGTTTCGACGTGGCCTACCGTGGTGTCGCCCCCGGGGGACCAGCGGACGAACAGCAAGGCCGCGCCGTATCGGCCATCGGTGTCGGGGTGGTCATCGGTGAAGATGCCGACCGAATACGCCTGGCCGTCTTTGCCTTCGAAGGCGGCGGCCCGGCCATGGGTATTCATGTAACCGCCGAGGGTGATCTCGTCGCTCACGAGTGTGGCACCGACTCCCGGACGATGCTGCTCAGCATGAAGGCGATGTTGGCCGGACGTTCGGCCAGGCGGCGCATGAGGTAGGGGTACCACTGGCTGCCGAACGGTACATACACCCGCAGGCGGTGGCCGGCAGCGTGTAGTTGGCGTTGCAAGTCTCGCCGCACGCCGTACAACATCTGGAACTCGTAGCGCTCCGGCGGAATTCCCTGCTGTTCGACGAACTTTGTGGCGTGGTCGATGATGCGTTCGTCGTGGGTGGCGATGGCGGGATAATTCCCTTGGGACAACAGTCGTTCCATCATCTCCACGTAGGTCCGGTCGACGTCCGCCTTGTCGGGAAAAGCGACCTCGTCCGGCTCGAGGTAGGCGCCCTTGCACAGCCGGACGCGAATCTGCCGTTCTATGAGGGAATCTACGTCATCGACCGAGCGGCGCAGGGACGACTGGATCACCAGCCCGCAATGCGGTTGCAGTTCTTTGGTGATGTGCTTGAAATAGAAGTCGATGGTCCGCTGAGTGTACTCCGAGCCTTCCATGTCGAGGCGGACGAACCCGTCGTGCATGGCAGCCTGCTCGACGATGGCTTGTACGTTCCGGGCGCAGGCGTTTTCATCGACGTCTAATCCCATCTGGGTCAGCTTGAGCGATACGTTCTCGTCGAGGTGGCCGGCGGCCAACAGCTGCAACATGTCGAGGTATTGGTCCCTGGCGGCGGCGGCTTCCGACTCCCGCGACACGCTCTCGCCGAGCAGGTCCAGGGAGGTGGCCATGCCGTGACGATGCAGTTCCAGCGCGGCGTCGACGGCCTGTTCCACCGTCTCCCCCGCCACGAAGCGCGAAGCGAACTTGCGGGCCAGCGAGTTGGTGCGAACGAAGTTGAAGACACCCTGTTGCTCGGAGAGCCAGAGGAGACCTTGCCGGAGCATGCAGTTGTTCCCGTTGGAAAAATCGGATCACCGCCAGACAGCGCACCGAAGGTATCACGGCCGGAAGTCGGCTACAAGCCGATTCACCTCGACCGGTTACCCCGCGTCCTGCCACGGAACGGCCTGTGATCCGGCTCACGCCGTCTTGGTAACTCTTTGACGTACAAGATGTTATGAATTGTGGCACGGGACTGGCTCTACCACAGGGGTACATAGGGGCCCAGTGGCCCCACGATGAAAACGGACATACGATCCGCCCGATAAGAGCACACCCGGAGTGATCCGGGGCCGCAAACCCAGAGGTCTCGAACAGCGATTCGAGATAGCTCGGAGCCGAAGGTGGAACCAGCAGTTGCGGAGCGTAATGCCTAGCAAGGGCCCCCATGGGCCCAAGCGCGTTACGCTTTTGTTTTTGTTCGGGCGTGGGAGAGCCGGTGACTTCCACGCGTTACCAGCACCCGAAGACCGCCTCCCGGCCGGCCCCAGCCGCCATCATTGCGA
>CAJVYZ010000193.1 GCA_913009915.1 uncultured Gemmatimonadota bacterium
GCTGTTGCGGCCTCTTTTTTTTTTAATGATACGGCGACCACCGAGATCTACACTCTTTCCCTACACGACGCTCTTCCGATCTAGACACCCTGGGCGCCATCCACTTCGGCAGCGCCACCGGGGAGACGTACCGCCGCACCATCGAGGCGCCATGGTTCGCCTGGTGGCTCAAGGACAAGGGCGACGGCCAGTTTCCCGAGGCCCGGGTGTTCGACGCCGGCGCCCGGCAGTGGCGCGCCTTCGATACCTGGCCCGCACCCACCGCAGCTACGCGGCAGCTCTACTTCCGCCACGGCGGGCGGCTCTCGTTCGATCCCCCCACGGCCACCGTCGGCTATGACCAATACGTCAGCGATCCGGCCCGGCCGGTTCCCTACCGACACCGGCCGATCGAGTGGACCTACGACCCGCGAGGATCCGACTGGGACTGGTGGATGACCGAGGACCAGCGCTTCGTGGACAGCCGGCCCGACGTCATGGTGTGGCAAACCGAGCCCCTCGCCGAGGCTGTCACCGTCGCGGGCTCCATCGTAGCGCGCCTGTTTGCCTCCACCACGGGCACCGACGCCGACTGGGTCGTCAAGCTGATCGACGTCTACCCTGATTCGATCCCGGCCCGTCCACGGATGGGCGGATTCGAACTCATGGTCGTCGGCGAGATCATGCGCGGGCGGTACTACCAGGGATGGGACAACCCGCAGCCGATTCCCGCCAACACGGTGACCCCCTTCAGCGTGGATCTCCACCAGCAGGCCTACACTTTCCAACCCGGTCACCGCATCATGGTCCAGGTGCAAAGCACCTGGTTCCCGGCGCACGACCGGAACCCGCAGACGTTCGTGCCCAATATCTTCGAGGCGCGGGCCGAGGACTATCAGGTGCAAACCCATCGTATCTATCGAAACGTACGGTATCCGTCGCACATCGAGCTGGACGTACTGGGCGCCGGGCCGCAATGACCACTGAACTCAGCCGGGAGATCGGTCGATGAGCGATTCGCTGTCGCGCCTAGCCACCGCCTTGTCCGACCGCTACCGCATCGAGCGCGAGCTCGGCCAGGGCGGCATGGCCACCGTGTATCTGGCACAGGACATTCGGCACAACCGCCGTGTGGCGGTCAAGGTGCTGCGGCCCGAACTCGCCGCGGTCATCGGCGCCGAACGCTTCCTCTCCGAAATCACCACCACCGCCAATCTCCAGCATCCGCACATCCTGCCGCTGTTCGACAGCGGCGAGGCCGACGGCTTCCTCTTCTACGTGATGCCGTATGTGGAGGGGGAGACGGTACGGGACCGGATCAGTCACGAGAAGCAGCTCCCCGTGGCTGAGGCGGTACGGATTGCCACGGAGGTCGCCAATGCGCTGGACTATGCCCACCGCCACAAGGTGATCCACCGCGACATCAAGCCCGAGAACATCCTGCTGCACGATGGTACCGCCCTGGTGGCGGACTTCGGCATCGCGCTGGCCGTGAGCACCGCCGGTACCCGTATGACCGAGACGGGCATGAGCCTCGGCACCCCGCACTATATGAGTCCCGAACAGGCGATGGGGGAGCGGGAGATTACCGCGACCTCCGATGTGTACGCCTTGGGCTGCGTGCTCTACGAGATGCTGGTCGGTGAGCCGCCATTTACCGGCCCGACGGCGCAGGCCATCATTGCCCGCGTGGTGACCGAAGAGCCGCGCTTACTCACCGTTCAGCGGAAGACCGTGCCGCCCCAGGTCGAGGCGGCGGTCCAGCAGGCGCTCCAGAAGTTGCCGGCGGATCGGTTCACCACGGCCCACGAATTCGCCGAGGCGCTGCAGGGTCGGGGGAACGCAGCGCCACTCGCCGGAACCGAGACGCCCGGCGCCTCGGCGGGAGGTGTCCTGGCCGGCGCTGGATGGCGCGCACGGCTACGGGACCCTCTCGTCCTCGTCCCGGCGCTGATCGCGGTGGCATCACTCGCGGTGGCCGTTCGCTTCGCACGGCAAGGAGAGCCTGTCGCCGTCCCAACCATCCGGTATGTCCTGGCCGCGTCGGACAGCACGCGGCCGTTCACCAACTTTCCGTGGCCGGCGGCCATCTCGCCCGATGGGGGCACGGTCATCTACACGGTGCTCAAGGATGCGAACACCGCGATGTTCTATGCCCTCCGCACCGATCAACTGGAGGCGCGCCCGATCCCCGGGACGACCAACGCCTTCGAGCCGCACTTCTCTCCTGACGGCAAGTGGCTGGCGTTCGGCCAGGACGCTAAGCAACGGAAGGTGCGGCTCGACGGCAGTGCACCGGTGACAATCGCCACGGCGGGCGCCGCCAACGGGGCCGATTGGACGACCAGCGGCCAGATCGTGATGGGTGCCTATGGAACCACGCGTGGGCTCTCATTTGTCAGCGCCTCCGGTGGAGAACCGGTTGCGCTCACCCAGCCGGACACCGCGAACGGCAAGTCCGATCATCTCTGGCCCATCGGCCTGCCCGACGGCGAGGGTGTCGCCTTCGTCATCTGGTCCGGGAGCCTCTCCACCGCTGAACTCGCCATCACCTCCCTCGATGATGGCAAGGTGGTACCACTAGGTATCCTGAGTATCCGACCGTTGGCGGTACTCGATGGAATGCTGCTGTACCTGCAGGCGGACGGCACCGTCATGGCCGTCGAACTGGACCAGCGCGGCCAGAAACTCGCCGGCAGCCCGATTCCGGTGCACGACCCCGTGACGGTTTCATCCGCGCTCAACGGTAATTCCGGCGTGTTCATCTCGCCGGGCGGCGCGCTGGTAGTGACCCGCGGCGGAGCGCGCGGCATGCTCTCCTGGGTCTCCCCCGATGGGCAGACCGAGCCAATGTTCGAGCAGCCGGGCGCATATCAAATGCCGCGCTTGTCACCCGACGAGAGCCGGGTGTCGGTGGTAGTGTCCGACGGCCGGCTAAGTGACGTGTGGATCTACCATCGCACCCTGTCCACCTTCTCGCGACTGACCACTGCCGGGACGGTGACCTCCGCCGAATGGAGTGCCGATGGACAGCACATCCTGTTCACGGCGCCGGGGGAGGATGCGCGTGGCGCCGTCTGGTGGCAGCTCGCCGCCGGTGGCTCCCCAGCCGAGCACCTCTTTCAAAACACCTATCTCAGCCCAATAGCGTCCGTGTCTCCCGACGAGAAATCCCTGCTGGTGACCATCCTCCGGGAGTCCTCGTGGGACGTCCTCCGCGTTCCGCTCGACTCCGAGGGCGTCGCCCGGAGCTACCTCAACTCGCCTGCCTCGGAGGGCGCCGCTCAATTCTCTCCGGATGGGAAATGGGTGGCACTTTCGTCGGATGAGTCGGGCCGTTCCGAGGTCTACGCCCGCTCCTTCCCCGATCCCTCGTCCAGGGTCCAGGTGTCGGTGGCCGGTGGTAGCGAGCCGAGCTGGTCCGCGGATGGACGGCGCCTGTACTATCGGTCGGGTCCCTTCCTGCTGGCGGCGCGGGTCAATCTCACGCCGACGTTCACGCTGCTGGGGCGGGACACCATCCTGTCCAACGCCGACATGGCGGTTGCCAGTTTCTTCGGGGCCAATTACGACGTGACCCGCGACGGCCAGCGCGTCCTCGCCATCCTTTCCGGCACAGACGACTATCAACTCGTCATCTCGCCCAACTGGATCACCGAGTTCCGGCAGCGTGTGGCCGAGAGCAGCGGGGGAGCACAGTGACCAGCGTTCTCCCCCGCCTGACCGACGCCTTGGCCGACCGCTACCAGATCCTCAGCCGCCTCGGCGAGGGCGGCATGGCCACAGTGTTCCTGGCCGAAGACCTCAAGCACAAACGCCAGGTCGCCGTCAAGGTTCTCAAGCCCGAACTCGCCGCCGTGCTCGGCGCCGAGCGCTTCGTGCAGGAAATCACCACCACCGCCAACCTGCAACACCCCCACATCCTCCCGCTGTTCGACTCGGGCGAAACGGACGGTTTTCTTTATTATGTCATGCCCTACGTCGAGGGCGAGACGCTCCGGTCCAAGCTCGACCGCGAAACCCAGTTGGGGATAGAGGAGGCGGTCAAGATCACCACCGACGTGGCCGACGCGCTCGATTACGCTCACCGTCACGGCATCATCCACCGCGACATCAAGCCGGAGAACATCCTGCTGCACGACGGCCGGCCCATGGTGGCCGACTTCGGTATCGCCCTGGCCGTGAGCGCGGCGGCCGGTGGGCGGATGACTGAAACTGGACTGTCCCTTGGCACGCCGCACTATATGAGCCCCGAACAGGCCACGGCGGAGAAGGAGATCACGGCCCGGTCGGATGTGTATTCGTTGGGCAGCGTGCTCTACGAGATGCTGGCAGGAGCGCCACCGCATCTCGGTGGTTCCGCGCAGCAGATCATCATGAAGATCATCGCCGAGGACGCCGCGCCGGTCACTACTCTCCGGAAATCGGTGCCGCCCAACGTGGCGGCGGCGGTAGCCAAGTCGCTCGAGAAGGTGCCGGCGGACCGCTTCGCTACCTCGGCCGATTTTGCGGCCGCCTTGGGTGACAGTCACTTCGCCGAGAACCTTGCCGCCACAGGCACGCCAGGCATATCGGAGCGACAGCCCCGCCCGGCTGTCACCTGGGCCTTGGTTGCCTCTGTGGTCGTACTGGCCGTGCTCGGCGCGTGGGGTTGGACCCGCGCCTTGCGTGGCGAAAACAGCACTAGTGCGTGGCACCACATCACCTTTGGCAGCGGATTGCAGCCGATGCCGGGCGTTCCGGCGATGGCCCTCTCACCGGACGGGAGCTTACTGGCGTTCAGAGAGAACCAGCCGGACGGTCTCCTGTGGCTCAAGCGGCGCGATCAGCTCGATCCCGTCCCCCTCGCCGGCACCGAGCGGGCCGTGGCCCCGGTCTTCTCGCCTGACGGGCAGTGGCTCGCCTTCGTAGCGGATGGCCAACTCAAGAAGGTGCGTCCCAGTGGGGGCGCCACGGTGACGCTGGCGGATTCGGCGGACGGCTCGGGATATGGTGGGGCCGCGTGGCTCGACGATGGTACCATCGTGTACGCCAATTCCGGATTGAGCGAATTGCATCGGGTGGACGCCACGGGCGGCTCCAGTAGTGTGGCGCTCCACGACCCGGCACTGGTCGGTGGGGGGATTGGTCATCCCGTCGCCTTGCCGGGCGCGCGCGGCGTGCTGTTCCAATACTGCTCGTCTGGTTGCGTGACCATGGCAATCCACGTGCTCGACCTCGAGACGGGAACCCAGCGCCTCTTGCTCGACGACGTGGTGCAGGCGTGGTATCTCCCCAACGGTCGTCTGGTGTACGTTCGGCGGGACGGTGTTGCCGTCGCGGCACCGTTCGACCTGGCCCGACTGGAGATTACCGGGGAGGCGATTCCGGTCCTCGAAGAGGTGGCGGTCCAGAACCAGAACGGGTTCGCGCCCATCGCCTGGTCGGCATCCGGCAGTATGGCATATATCCGCGGCGCCGGCTCGGCCAGTGACAACCTCGTCGTGCGCGTCGGTCGGGACGGCAGCGTTACGCCGCTCGATACCACGTGGTCAGGGGCGTTCAATGGCTTGGCGTTGTCCCCTGATGGCCACCGCCTGGCTGTGGGTGTGGGTGTGGGGAGTGGGATCAATGTCTGGCTCAAGGATTTGGACGGTGGGCCCTTCAGCAAGCTGACCTTCGGCAATCGAGACCGGCGCCCCGCGTGGTCGCCAGACGGGCGCTGGGTATCCTTTATTCGCGATAGCGTCGAAAACACCGGCGCGGTGTACGCCAGGCCGGCCGACGGCAGCGGCCGGGACACATTGCTGGCTCACATAGGCATGCAGGTGCAGGAGGCCGTGTGGTCGCCGGACGGCAAGGCGATCTTATTTCGGAGCGAACGCAACGGCAACTCGGACGTCTACATGATGAACCCGGATGGTAGCGGACAGACGCAACTCACGTCGGCACCGGCATTCGAGGGCAGTGCGGGGTGGCAACCCGTGCCACGCGCAGGGGATGTTAACTGCGACGGAGATCGGAAGAGCACACGTCTGAACTCCAGTCACACTGATATATCTCGTATGCCGTCTTCTGCTTGAAAA
>CAJVYZ010000194.1 GCA_913009915.1 uncultured Gemmatimonadota bacterium
ATCCTGCGCCCAGTGTACCCAGTGCCGGGAGGGTACCGCGTGGACCGTCAAAATCCTCGAGCGGATTCTGGGCGGGCACGGCAAGGAAAGCGATCTGGACCTGTTGCTCGATC
Source organism: uncultured Gemmatimonadota bacterium (assembly GCA_913009915.1). Lineage (GTDB taxonomy): Bacteria > Gemmatimonadota > Gemmatimonadetes > Gemmatimonadales > GWC2-71-9 > N074bin45. The sequence goes on from CAJVYZ010000194.1 coordinate 114, forward strand.
TGGCCGACAACATGACCGGCAAGACCATCTGCGTCCTCAGCGACTCCTGCGCCGCTCCGGTTGTGAGCGGCATCGCCAAGTTCCGATCTGAGTTCGACGCGTACCTCTCCGGGGCCCGCCCGCCGGCGCTGGCGGCCCACTAAATACCATGTCCGACGCGCTCGTCACGGTAACGATAGACGGCATCGAGGTGCAGGTGCCGCAGGGCACTCCCCTCATCGAGGCCGCCAAGCAGGCCGGCATTCTGGTGCCGCACTACTGCTATCACCCGTCCCTCCCGTCACCCGCCGTATGCCGCATGTGCCTGGTAGAAGTGGAGAAAGCGCCCAAACTTCTCCCGGCCTGCGTTACCACCGTGACCGACGGGCAGGTCGTCCACGTCAATAGCGACGCAGCGTTGAAGGCGCGTGAAAGCGTGCTCGAGTTCCTGCTGATCAACCACCCGCTCGATTGTCCCATCTGCGATCAGGCCGGGGAGTGCGAATTGCAGGACTACGTCTTCCAGGAGGGCCGCGCCGCCACGCGCTACGCCGACTACGCCAAACGGTTCAATCCGGTGGAGGACTTCGGCCCCGACGTGCTCTACATCCCCAACCGCTGCATCCTGTGCACCCGCTGCGTCCGCTTCATGGAGGCGGTGGCGGAGGAACCGGTCCTGAACGTGTCCGAACGCGGCGACCGGGCCTACATCGGCATCTTCCCCGATGCCACGCTCGACCACGAATGGGCCGGGAACGTGGTGGACCTCTGCCCGGTAGGGTCGCTGGTATCCAAGGACTTCCTCCACAAGGCCCGCGCCTGGGACCTCGACCGGACCGCCAGTATCTGTCCCGGGTGTTCCCAGGGTTGCAACATGACTATCGACACCCGCGACAACGTGGTGGTACGGTTGAGACCGCGGCCCAACATGGATGTCAACCGGCACTTCATGTGCGACACCGGCCGCCAGGATTACCGCTGGATGAATCGTGGCGACCGCATCGAGGCCCCCCTGATCCGGGCCGGTAACAAGCTCCAGGCAGTCGACTGGGCCAGCGCCCTCGACCGGGTGGCGGACACGCTCCGCGGTGCCGACGGCAAAGCGGTGATCCTCGCCTCGGCACGCGCCTCCACGGAATCGCTCGGCATGACTCACCGGTTGCTCGACGGGTTCGACCTGACCGCCGCGGTGCGGGTGCCTACCGGGCACGAGGCTCCGCTGGCCGGTATTGCCAACTTGGCCTTGCGGGAGGAGCGTACCCCCAATGTGGCCGGCGCCGAACTGACGGGGTACACCCGGTCGTGGGACGAGGCGCTCGAGCTCGCCGGCTCCGCCCAGGTCGTCGTGGTGCTGGACGAAGCGCTGACGGCGGACGAATTCGATCGTGTTCGGGCGGCGGGGACGGTCATCGTGCTGGGCACCATCGATCACCAAGCCTATCAGGCGGCTGACATCGTCCTCCCGATTGCCACCATGGCGGAGGAGCATGGCAGTTACGTCAATCGGGACGGCCGGGCGCAGGTGTACCGCCAGGCCAAGGCGTCGCCGGGCATGGCCCGGCCGGCGTGGTGGGTGGCCGCTGAGGCAGGAGGACGTCTGGCCGAGGGCCGCGCCGTCCCGGCGACGGCCGGGGACGCGATCGTCATGTTGGGCCAATCGATCCCCGCCTTGGCCGGGCTGACTTACCAGAGCATGGGCTTCATAGGGCGGCCGGTGGCCACGGCCAGCGGGGTGGCCTCATGACGCCGGAATTCAAGGGATTCCTGCTTCTGAGTGTGGTGAAGATGCTGGTCGTGTTTGGCGTGGTGCTGGTGAGCGTGGCGCTCCTCACACTGCTGGAGCGGAAACTCTCGGCCTGGATCCAGAACCGAATCGGCCCCAATCGCGCAGGTCCGGGTGGTCTGCTGCAGCCGGCGGCCGACGGCCTCAAGAACATGCTGAAGGAAGAGGTCATGCCGGCCAAGGCAAACCCGGTCCTGTTCACCATGGCGCCTGCCATGGCCTTCATACCGGCCATGCTATTGTCGGGCGTCATCCCGTTCGCCGCCCCGTGGGCCATCAACTTCGATTTTACCGTCCCTCTGTTGGGCCGGTTCGTGCACCAGGGACTGATGCCGATGATCGTGGCCGATCTCCCGGTAGGATTTCTGTTCGTGTTGGCCATCAGTTCGGTCGGGGTGTACGGAATCGTGATAGCGGGGTGGTCGTCCAACAACAAGTACAGCATGCTCGGCGGGCTGCGAGCCAGCGCCCAGATGGTGTCCTACGAACTGGCGATGGGACTGTCGCTGATCCCGGTGTTGCTCCTGTCGGGCAACGTGTCGTTCACCACCATCATCGCCGAGCAGCAAACGGGCATGTGGTACGTCCTTCCACTGTTCCTCTCCTTTTTCGTGTTTCTCGTGTCCGGATTTGCCGAGACCAACCGGTTGCCGTTCGACATGCCCGAGGCGGAATCGGAACTGGTGGCGGGGTACCACGCGGAATACAGCGCCATGAAGTTCTCGATGTTCTTCATCGCCGAGTATGCCGGCATGATCACCATTGCGGCCATGACGGTAACGCTGTTTTTCGGTGGTTGGGACATCCCGTTCACCGCGTGGGACAACACCGGCGGCTCCTTTGTGATCGTGGCCGCAACGGGCCTGGCCTTCGTATCGAAGACGTTCTTCTTTCTGGTGCTGTTCATGTGGGTCCGCTGGACGCTGCCGCGGTTCCGCTACGACCAGGTGATGGCGCTGGGTTGGAAGTTCATGATCGAGCTGGCCACGGTGTACATCGTCGTCATGGCGCTGGCCATCCACGTGGTCGAGCGGGTGTTGGGCCTGACCAACCCGTGGATGATCGGCGCAAGCTATACCGCGCTGAACGTGGTCCTCGCTTATCTGGTGTTCGTGGTGCTCGACCGCGGGCTGATCATCAGCGGGTCGGTGCCCCGGCGGCCTGCGGCCGGCGTGGTAGAGGAGGGGTAGTGGCGATCACGGTCAAGGTCATGAAGCGGCCCACCAACGAGATCAGCTATGTGCGGGCGGCCCTCAAGGGGATGCGGCTCACCTTCAAACATATGCTGCAGCCAAGCGTGACCATGCAGTACCCCGAAGAGAAGAGCCAGGACGACTGGACCATCAGTCAACGGTGGCGCGGGACCCACCGCATGCTGACCGACGAGGAAGGCCGCTCCAAGTGCGTGGCCTGCGGGCTGTGTCCCCAGATCTGCCCGGCCAACTGCATCAAACTGGTGCCGGGCGAAGACGAGAACGGCAACCGCTATCCGTTGATCTACGAGATCGACGAGTTTCGCTGCGTTTTCTGCGGATACTGCCAGGAGGTGTGTCCCGAGGAAGCCATTCACGTCGGGGTGCACTACGAGAACGCCGAATACGAGCGAGCCCGGTTCGTTTACGACCTGGAGCGGTTGCAGGCGCAAACCCACCCAGTGTCGACGTTGTGGGACCCTTCCGATCCCAGGGGCGAATGACCGTGGTCCAGATCGTCTTCTACGTGTTTGCCGTCGCCGCCGTCATCGGGGCGATCATGTGCATCACCCAACGCAATCCGATCGCCTCCGCATTCTGGCTCGTCAGTGTCATGATGTCCCTGGCTGGGGTGTTCGTGCTCCTGCAGGCGCAGTTCATCGGGGTCATGCAGGTGTTGGTGTATGCCGGCGCCATCATGGTGCTGTTTCTGTTCGTGATCATGCTGCTGAACCTCGGCGGCGAGACCAGCGACCGGCGCGGGGCGCCCAGTTGGGTGCTCGCCGTGGTCATCAGCGGAGCGATCACAGTAAGCATGGCGGAACTGGCCAGCTACACCCCTGATCGGTTGGCTCACGAGCTTTCGGGCTCCACCGAGCTGGGCGCCGACGTGGTCCTGCTCGAGGGCCAGCAGTTACAGGAAGCGATCGAGGCGCGCGGGGTCGTCGGTGCCATCGCCGAGCCGTTGTTCGGATCCTATCTCATCCCGTTTCAGATCACCGGTCTGCTGCTGCTCACCGCGGTCGTGGGTGCCGTGGTGCTGGCCAAGCGGAGGATATGATGCTTCTGGGCCCATCGTTGGCGTTGTCGGCCGTCCTGTTCGGTATCGGAGTGATCGGCGTACTGGTACGCCGGAACGCCATCGTCATCTTCATGTGCGTCGAGTTGATGCTGAACGCCGTCAACCTGAGCTTCGTGGCACTGTCCCAATACCACGGCGTCGGCGGGCGGGTGATGGTGTTTTTCGTCATGACGGTCGCGGCGGCTGAGGCGGCGGTGGGTCTGGCAATCATGATCGCCGTGTTCCGCCACCTCGAGTCCGTCGATCTCAAGAACATCAACCTGCTGCACGGCTGATGCTCCTGTCCCTCGCCGGGCCCGCCGCCCAAGTCCTGGAAGCCGTTCCCCGCTGGCTGATTCTTCATCCGCACTGGGTGTGGCTGACCGTGGCGCTCCCGCTAGCCGGATTCCTGATCAATGGCAAGCTGGCCATCGCGGCCAGCGGTCCGGTGCCCTTGCTCCCGCCGAAGTTGGCGCAACGAATCACCGAGTTGGTCCGCCGATACCAGCATGGCATCGTGTCGGTGGTCGGCACCGGGGTGATGCTCGCCGCCTTCGTGGTGGCCCTGATGCTGTTCCTCGGTTTCCAGTTCCTCGACACCCAGTCGGCTTACGTGCTGCGGCTCTGGTCCTGGATCCCGGTCGGCCGATTCCAGGTGGACATGGCGTTCCAGGTCGACCAGCTGTCGCTCGTCATGCTGCTCGTCGTGACCGGGGTCGGCAGTCTGATCCACCTGTTCAGCTTGGGGTACATGCGCGAAGATCCGGGATACGCCCGGTACTTCGCCTACTTGAACCTGTTCGTCGCCTTCATGCTGATCCTGGTGCTGGGATCCAGCTTCCTGGTGATGTTCATCGGCTGGGAAGGCGTCGGACTCTGCTCCTACTTGCTCATCGGGTTCTGGTTCGAGGACAAGGCCAACGCCGACGCCGGCAAGAAGGCGTTTCTGGTAAACCGGATCGGCGACGTGGGATTCATGATCGCGATGTTCATGATCTGGACCACCGTTGGGTCGCTCGACTTCGCCACCGTGCTCCGGGAACTGCCGGCCGCCGTTCCAGTCGGTGGCGCGCTGATTACCGCCATCACCATGTTTCTGTTCCTGGGCGCCACCGGGAAGTCGGCCCAGATTCCCCTCTACGTGTGGCTGCCCGACGCCATGGCCGGCCCCACACCGGTCTCCGCCCTGATCCACGCCGCCACCATGGTCACGGCGGGCGTGTACCTGGTGGCCAGGACCGGCGTGTTGTTCGCCATGGCGCCCATTTCGAGCACCATCGTCGCCGGGGTTGGAGTGATGACCGCTCTGTTCGCGGCATCGATGGCGCTTCGTCAATACGACATCAAGAAGGTGTTGGCCTATTCGACCATCTCCCAGCTGGGATACATGTTCCTCGGTGTGGGAACGGGGGCCTTTGCCGCGGGCATCTTCCACCTGATTACCCACGCCTTCTTCAAGGCGCTCCTGTTCCTGGGAGCCGGCAGCGTCATCCACGCCATGCATCACGCCCATCACGAGGTCCATTCCTCCGAGGACGCCCAGGACATGCGCAACATGGGCGGGCTCCGGAGCGCCATGCCGTGGACCTGGGCCTTGATGTGGATCGCCACACTGGCCATCGCCGGGATCTTTCCGCTGTCGGGGTTCTTCTCCAAGGATGAGATTCTGGCGTATGCCTTCGGTCGTGGTCATGACAACCCGGTTTTCTACCTCTACTACGTGCTGGGTATTGTTACCGCCCTGCTGACGGCGTTCTACATGGTCCGGTTGATGGCCATGACCTTCCACGGGACGAATCGGACTGGGGCTGAGGCGCAACCGCACCTCCACGAGGCGCCCTGGACCATGACCGGGCCGCTGGTGCTCTTGGGGGT
>CAJVYZ010000195.1 GCA_913009915.1 uncultured Gemmatimonadota bacterium
AACCTGGAGACAGCACTGAACGTCGGGCAATCATCAAATCGACAATCAGCTGACAGCCGACAGCCGACAGCTGACAGCCGACAGCCGACAGCCCCCACGGCAGCCCAATGAGCGAGGCCATGCGCTGGTGCCCTTGGTGCTATGGTGGCATCATCCGGCAGCCTTCTGCGAGCGAGTACACCGACGTTCGCAGGGAGCTCCCAGCTCCTAGCCTTAATGGAGGTGTTATGTCTGATCATCTCGACCGCCGTGATCTCTTGAAGCTCGGCGCGGCCGGACTCGGCCTAGCCGCCGTCGGCAGCGTCCTCGGCTGCCGCGATGATGGTGCGCGCCGCGCCCCGCGCCGCGCATTGGGGCCCGCGCCGGACGAATCGTTCTACGCCCCGCCGATGAACGTCGTTCGCATGGGCTTCGTCGGTGTCGGGCTCCAGGGCGGGGCCCACGTGCAGAACTTCCTCAAGATCGACGGCGTCGAGATCAAGGCCATCTGCGACATCGACGTCCCCAGGATGGAAGAGGTCATCGGCTGGGTGGAGGCCGACGGCCGGCCGCGCCCGGCGGCCTACGGCCGGGGCGAGACGGATTTCATGCGCCTGTGCCAAACCGAAAAACTCGACCTGGTGCTCACGGCCACGCCGTGGGAGTGGCACGTGCCCGTCTGCACCTCGGCGATGGAGAACGACAAGCACGTCGCTACGGAAGTACCGGCCGCCTACACCATCGACGATTGCTGGAAGCTGGTGGAATGGGCCGAACGCCACAAAAAGCACTGCGTCATGCTGGAAAACGTGAATTATGGGCCCACGGAGTTGCTGGTCCTGAACATGGTGCGGCAAGGCTTGTTCGGTGAGATCCTGCATGGCGAGGGTGGCTATCTACATGATCTCCGCGCCATCAAGTTCGAAGACGCCCACGAGGGGCTGTGGCGCCGGGCCCACTCGATGCAACGGAACGGCAATCTCTATCCCACGCACGGCCTGGGACCGATCGCCAACTGCATGAACATCAACCGGGGCGACCGCTTCGATCACCTGGTGTCGATGAGTGGACCGTCACGCGGGTTGCAGCAGTGGGCCGAAGAACACTACCCCGCCGGTTCGCCCGAGCGGCAGGAACGCTACGCCCTGGGCGACATCAACGTCAGTCTGATCAAGACCAGCAACGGCCGCACCATCTACCTCAACCACGACACCAACCTCCCGCGACCCTACAGTCGCATCCACCTGGTGCAGGGCACCAGGGGAATCTTTCAGGGGTACCCCAACCGGGTCCACATCGAGGGCCGCAGCCCCGCGCACGAATGGGAGCCGCTGGAAGACTACTATCAGGAATTCGAGCACCCCCTGTGGCGCCGGCTGCAGGAGGAATCGGAGGGTGCTCGCCACGGTGGCATGGATTTCGTTGAAGACTGGCGGCTTATTCAGTGCCTGCACCAGGGCACCCCGACCGACATGAACGTCTACGACGCCGCGGCGTTGAGCGCGGTGACTCCGCTATCGGATTGGTCGGTGGCCCACGGCAGCCGGCCGATCGAGTTCCCCGACTTCACTCGGGGTAAGTGGCGAACGTATCCTGAGTTGGAGATCGTCAGTTAGCCCACGACAGTGGGGATCTCGCTCCGACCGCTAGCCGAAGCGGATGGCATAGGACACGATGAATACCCCCAGCAACAGCCAGCTCACAATCGCGAGGGCAACGTGGACCGAGCGGTTGGCGGTGATGCGCAGGACGGCCATGATGCCGGCGAATACGGCCAACAGTGGGGCTGCAGGCCGGAAGGCACCCTCCAACACCAGGCCCAGCAAGGCGGCCCACAACCAGAACATCAGTTCCACGGTGAAGTAGGGCTTTCGAATGTCGGCGTAGTGCCCACCCAAATCGACCGGCCCTTCCGGAACATCCGGCAGGAGCAGGCTGGTGGCCAGAAAGAGGAAGATCGGTCCGAGCAGCAGGTACAAGTAGGTGAGGAATGTGAGAACAGGAATTTGCTGCACGGTCCACAACTGCCACCACAGCAGGATGTGCATCACGAATTGGAACCCGGCCCAGGCGCCGAACAGCCGCGAGTGAGTCACTTCGACGTGGGCTTTTCGCCGCAGGTATTCGGCGAGCCCGATCAGCAGCCGGGTCATGCCGAGCCCATTGACCACGGCGGCGAGAGCAATAATGAAGGCGAAGGCGCGAAAGTCGAGTTCCATCGCTTGGCAAGCTAGCCCAGCCGGCATGTCTGGCAAGGGATAGCTCGAGGGATTTTGTCGCTCACCTACTCCTCCATGCGCACCGCCACCCACCCTCTTGCATAAACATGTAGTTCATTGCATATTCATGCCTCCTATTGGAGGCACCGTGGCCGAGTCCGGCGACAAGACCAAGCGGCACCGCTACATCCTGAAAATCGTCCAATCACGGCCGGTCGCTACCCAGGATGAGCTGCTGGAGGCCCTCGAGGCCAAGGGGATCGAGGTGACCCAGTCCACCCTGTCCCGGGATCTCAAGGACCTGCGGGTGTCCCGCATCCCCACGGCGGACGACTACCGTTACCTCCCGGCCGACGCCGGGGATCCCGAGGCGGGCCTCACCGCAACGGTGCAGGAGAGGCTGCGGGCGGTGTCAGCCCTCGAGGTCACCTCCATCGAATCCAACGAGGTCTCCATCGTCCTGCGCACGCTCCCCGGGCGGGCTCAGGGACTGGCTCACTATCTCGACGCCCTCGATTCCCCGGACATCATGGGGACCGTAGCCGGCGACGACACCATTCTCGTCCTTCCCCGGAGCACCCGCCGTACGGCCAGGCTCCGCCGTCAGCTCGCCGGCCTGCTGGGCCTGGACTGAGCCGACTAGCTACCCCACACCACAACCAGAGCTCAGTCCATGCCCACCTTCGTGTTGGCCTATTCCGGAGGTCTCGATACCTCAGTGATCCTCGCGTGGTTGCAGGTCCACCACGGCGCCACGGTGGTGACCGTGACGGCCGACCTGGGCCAGCAGCGCGAACTCGACGGCGTCGAACAGAAGGCGCTGGCCTGCGGCGCCGCCCAGGTCCACGTTGACGATCTGCGGGAGGAATTCGTCACCGATTACGTGTGGCCCAGTCTCAAGGCCGGCGCGCTGTACCAGGGGACGTACCCGTTGGCCAGCGCTCTGGGACGTCCGCTGATCGCCAAGCGTCTGGTGGAGGTGGCCCGGGAGATCGGAGCCGATGCCATCGTCCATGGCTGCACCGGCAAGGGCAACGACCAGGTGCGGCTGGAGGTATCAGCCGCGGCCCTGGCCCCCGAACTCCGCACCATCGCCCCGCTGCGGGAGTGGGATCTCCACAGCCGGGAGGACGAAATCGCCTGGGCCGCCGAGCACGGGATACCCATCGCCGCCACCGCGGAAGCGCCCTACTCGATCGACGAGAACCTGTGGGGACTGGCGGTCGAGGCGGGTGTGCTGGAGGACCCGTGGACCTCGCCGCCGGCCGACGCCTGGCAGCTGACCACCGATCCAGCCGCGGCGCCCGCCACACCGGAGGCGGTGACCATCAGCTTCGAGGCCGGCATCCCGGTCGCGGTCGATACCGTGCCGCTCGACGGCCCAGCGCTCATCCAGCACCTCAATGCCACGGCCGGCGCCCACGGTGTCGGCCGCATCGACATGGTGGAAGACCGGCTGGTGGGCATCAAGTCGCGGGAACTGTATGAAGCGCCCGCCGCGGTAACGCTGCACACGGCCCGGGAAGCCCTGGAACAGCTAACGCTCGACCGGGAAACCCGGCGGCTCAAGGCCGGCTTGGGACAGGAACTGGCGCGGCTGGTGTACGATGGCCTATGGTTCACGCCGCTCAGGGCATCCATCAACGCCTTCGTCGACCAGGCCAGCGAGCCGGTGACGGGAGACGTCCGGCTCGAGTTCTGTCGAGGGACCGTGCGCGTCGTGGGCCGCCGCTCTCCCTGCTCGCTTTATCAGCATGACTTGGCGACCTACGGGCCGGGAGACGCCTTCAACCACAAGTCGGCCGCTGGTTTCATAGATCTGTTCGGCAGGGAGGCCCGAACCGCCGCCCAGAGAACCACCACGCCCTCGAATGTTCTGGGAGGTGTAGCATGACCGACCTCTGGGGTAGTCGTTTTGCCGAGCCGCTGGCGGACGAAATGCGCCGGTTCTCGTCCTCGTATGCGGTGGACTACCGGCTGGCGTCCTACGATTTGATCGGCAGCATGGCCCATGCTCATGCGTTGCACGACGCTGGGATACTCGACCAATCCCAGTTGAAGACACTGCTCGCTGCCCTCGATCAGGTGGCTGCCGAAGTCAGGGACGGGACCTTCGCCCCAGGCCGAGGCAACGAGGAGACCCTTCCGGAGGATGTCCACTCCGCCGTCGAGGCCCGGCTGGTGGATTTGTGTGGGGAGATCGGCAAGCGGCTCCACGCGGGACGCAGCCGCAACGACCAGGTGGTGACGGATATGTTGTTGTGGCTCAGGGACGCTTCACTGGAGATCGAATCCTCCGTACGCCAGCTGCAACAGACGCTGGTAACCCTGGCGGAGCGGTACCAGGATCTGGTAATCCCGAGCTATACCCACTTGCAGCGGGCACAACCGGTGTCGCTGGCGCACCAGCTCCTGGCCCACTTCGAGGGGTTCGACCGCGACGTCGGCCGGTTGCGGGACGCTCGCGCCCGAGCCGACCGCTGTCCGCTCGGCGCCGGCGCCGGTACCGGCACGTCGATCCCCGTGGATCGACAGGCCACGGCGGCTCGTCTGGGATTCAGTCGGGTGGCCACCAACTCGGTCGACGCCGTGGCGGACCGCGACTGGGCCGTCGAGTTCGTGTCGGTGTGTGCTCTTATCATGACGCATCTCTCGCGGCTGGCCGAGGAATTGATCATCTGGTCCACCGTGGAGTTCGGGGTCGTGCGCATCGGCGACGCCTTCTCTACCGGCTCGTCGATGATGCCGCAGAAGCGCAACCCCGACGCGGCTGAACTGGTGCGAGGAAAGACCGCCCGGGTCCTCGGCGATCTGCAGACCCTCCTCACCTTGCTCAAGGGGCTGCCCCTCGGCTACAATCGCGACATGCAGGAAGACAAAGAAGCCCTGTTCGACGCCAGCGACACCACCGGTGCCGCCCTGGCGATCATGGCCTCGATGCTGCGTTCGACCGAATTTCAGGCGCCGGCCACGCCGGGGCTAGATTTCATGGGCGCCACCGATCTGGCGGAAGAACTGGTGCGCCGGGGCGTGCCGTTCCGGGTGGCCCACCAGCGCGTCGGCCAACTGGTGCATCGTTGTGAGGCCGACGGCCGGGGTCTGGCTCAGGCGACTGCGGACGAACTGACCAGGGCCGGCCTGTCCGATTTCGATCCGGCCATCCTGACGCCTGCGGGCGGCGTGATGGCCAAGAAGAGCCAGGGATCCACCGCGCCGAAGGAAGTGGCCAAGGCGCTGGCCGAAGCGAAAACCACTCTATCGATGGTATGAGGGACGGTTCATGAACACCACCGAGTATTTGACTGAAGTCGATGAATACAGCGCGCACAACTACCTCCCTCTCTCCATCGTGCTGTCGCGCGGGGAAGGCGCCTGGGTGTGGGACGTGGACGGCAAGAAGTATCTCGACTGCCTGGCGGCCTATTCCGCGATGAACCATGGCCACCGGCACCCGAAGGTCATCGCCGCCGCACAGGAGCAACTCGGCAAACTGACCTTGACGTCTCGCGCGTTCCACAACGACAAGATGGGACCGTTTCTGCATCAAGTGTGCGACCTGACCGGCTACCAGAAGGCGCTGCCGATGAACACCGGCGCCGAAGCGGTCGAAACAGCCATCAAGGCGGTGCGCCGGTGGGGCTACCGGGTGAAAGGCGTGCCGTCCGACGCCGCGGAAATCATCGTGTGCCACAACAACTAGATCGGAAGAGCGTAGTGTAGGGAAAGAGGGTAGATCTCGGTGGGCGCCGTATCATGAAAAAAAAAAAAGAAAGAAGAACAAAAAAAAAAAAAAAAAAGAAAAC
>CAJVYZ010000196.1 GCA_913009915.1 uncultured Gemmatimonadota bacterium
CGACGATGCAGGTCCGTCGTGAGGTCGCCTGGTGGATCCGGTCGAGTCGCCCCGATGTCGTCCTCAGTCACGACCCCTGGCGTAGATACATGTTCCATCCAGACCACCGCGCCGCTGGGATGTCAGCGATCAACGGGGTGGTTGCAGCTCGGGACCACCTGTTCTTTCCCGATCAGATCGGCAACGGCCTCGAACACCACCGCCCGAACGCGCTGCTCCTATGGGCACCGGACGAACCCGACCATTGGGAAACCGTCGAAGGGTTCGTCGACTCCAAGGTCGAAGCCCTCATGGCGCACTCAACCCAGGGGTCCACCACAATGGGAGACGCAGACACAGATCAGAACGCCGCGGCTAGTTTCTCAGACGAAATCCACCGTCGAACTGCGAGCGCCGGCTCGGAGATCGGCCACCTTGCGGCGGAACACTTCAAACTCATGCGCCCCTGAGTGGGCCCTCTCAGCGGATCGCGTCTCCGGTTGTCGTGTCAAAGAAATGCATCTTGGTGGTCTCAACGGCCAGCGTCGTAGCCTCGCCGCTGGCGGGAGCTGCGTCGGGGTTGATCCTTGCGGTGAACTTGGTCGTGTCAGCCCCGGCCGAAGAATCACCGCCCTCGTCGTCAACGAGCTCATCCAATGCTGCCGTGCTCACCGGTGCAAATGGCATCGTGAAATGCACGAAGGCCTCGGAACCGAGTTGCTCGACAAGATCGACGTCGATCGACATGGTCCGGCCACCTATCTTTTCAGCCGGCAGAACCGAGGCAAGCTCGAACGCCTCCGGTCGGATGCCGATCACAACTTCCTTGCCCTTGTACGCAGCCAGGCCTGGACGCTCCGACAGAAGCTGTTGGTCCAGCACCAAACGGTCCTTGCCAAAGGCCGCAACCACCTCACCGTTCTCGCCCTCGATATGACCCGCAGCGAAATTCATCGAGGGCGAGCCAATGAAACCCGCAACAAACAAATTGTGTGGATTGTCGTAGAGCTCGCGGGGTGAATCCACCTGCTGGAGGTTGGTTTCTTCGCCAGTGATCGAGCGCAACACTGCTACCCGGTCCCCCATGGTCATCGCCTCCACCTGATCGTGGGTCACATAAAGCGTGGTGGTAGCGAGCCTGGCGTGAAGGAGCCCGAGCTCCGAACGCATTTGAACGCGAAGCTTGGCATCGAGATTGGAGAGCGGCTCATCCATCAAAAACGCGGCCGGCTCACGAACAATGGCCCTACCCATGGCCACCCGTTGGCGCTGGCCGCCGGAAAGAGCCCTCGGCTTGCGATCCAACAGCTCGGTGATCTCGAGCACCCTCGCGGCCTCGCCCACCTGCGCTTTGATGTCGTCTTTTGGAATCTTGCGGAGCTTCAAACCAAAAGCCATGTTGTCAAAGACCGTCATGTGGGGATAGAGCGCGTAATTCTGGAACACCATCGCTATGTCGCGGTCTTTGGGAGGCACATCATTGACCACCTTTCCACCAATGGTGATGGTCCCTTCAGTGATTTCCTCTAGCCCGGCAACCATCCTCAACAGCGTCGATTTTCCGCAACCGGACGGTCCGACCAGTACGACAAACTCGCCGTCTGCGATCTCGAGGCTGACGTCTGCAATAGCTCTCGTCACCCCCGGATAGACCTTGCCAACCTTTTCATAGACGATGTCAGCCAATGTTCCTCCAGCTCCAACAGGAGTCCGAACCTACCACGAATGGGCAGTCCGATGTCGAGAGTCAAGGCCAGAGGGCGTGGCGCAAGGGCACCGTCATCTATGATTCGACACCGAGTATCGAATCTAAAATGGGATGGAAACAATCGTGAACGAAGGCAACGTTGCGGTGCTGACCGGTGGTACTGGAGGACTCGGCTCCGCCCTGGCCACCCGGCTGGTAGCGAGGGGATTTCGGTTGGCTGTCACTTATCTCCTCCCTGATGAGGCCTCGTCTTTCGAGCAAAACCATGAGGTCGACGACGATCACGTGATTCTCAGACGAGTGGATGCAACAGACCCTGCCGGAATCGCAGCTTTCATGGCCGAAGTAGCATTGAAATTCGGACGGATCGACGCAGTAGCGTCGCTGGTCGGCGGATGGGCAGGCGGACGCGACGTTGTGGATACGGACGACGTCAGGTTCGAACGGATGCTGGACCTCAACCTCCGGTCGGCCTTCTACACCTCAAGGGCGGCCGTCCCCCACCTCGAAGCGAACGGTGGCGGACGGATGTTGTTTGTCTCCAGCCGGGCAGCCTTGGACACACCTCCGGGCGAGGCGGCCCACAACATCGCCAAAGCTGGAGTCATCGCGCTGGCCCAAACCCTCGCCCACGAACTCCAAGAGTCGAATGTGACTGTCAATACGCTGGTCCCGGCCGTCATCGACACACCGGCAACCAGAGCAGCCCTGCCGTACGCCGACTACGTCGACTGGCCCACCCCTGACGAAATAGCCGCTGTCGCAGAGTTCTTGATCGCCGGTGAATCCGGTGTCATCAGCGGCGCCTCAATCCCCGTATTCGGCCGCGCCTGAGAACTCTCGGCGAACCCTGGGTTTGTACGGCAACTCTTCGAGTTGCATGGGTTCGTGGAGTCGCCAAGCAACTCGCACAGTTGCCAACGACCCTCAGCGCCCGAGTTCGAGGTGGGCTGGAGGGAATAAGCGGATCCGCTCCCGGAGCTGAATTGCAGCAGCGAACCCAGCGAAGCTCGCCCCGATGATCACCGCGTCGTAGTCGTCAATCCAGTTAGCCATCACGGTCACCGTGCCACACATCCGTCCCCTGTTCGCGGCGCGCCCGAATGCACGGCTGGTCGACACGCTCCAGTTCATGACCTTGTCCCGGTCGAACGCATGTTGGGGAGCCTGACCGGCTTGAGCGTCGGTGACGCGTTGTGGGAACGGCCCAGCGATACGAATCGCTCCTCCGGTGGGTTCGGGACCAAGCCAGAAGTTGACGGGCCCCCACGCCGCGAGCCCCAGCACGACCAGAAACCACTGGTCCGTGTTGGAGCAGCGTGGCCAGAAGCCATCAAGGTGATTCGCGGTCGGGTGAGGAACCACCGGCGCACCGTCGCCTGACTTGGGCGCAACAGCTAGGTGAGGCCTTTCATAAACGATTCGATCGCGTGGGCCAGCTCGCCGGGCTGGTCGATGGGAATCAGTGTGCGACTGTCGTCGACCCAGACGAGGGTCGTGTTCTTGAAGTGTTTTCCCAATTGCTCCGCATGCTTGGGCGGCATGAGCTTGTCGTCCTTGGCCCACACGATGAGCACGTTGCCGCCGAAGCTCTTCTGCTCTTCGGCCCACTGGCGGAACAGCTTCTTCTTCGGCACGTTCGTGAGATACTTGTTGAGATCACGGCGGACACCGGGCTGTTTTCGCAGCGGCTCGATCCAACCCATGAATTGCTCCTGAGGGACGCGCTTTATTGACATGACACCAAAGGTGAACGGCAGGTGGCGGATGAAGCGCGGACGCAGCAGTTGGGCGGTCAAGAAGGTTCCTGCCGGGATCGCCGCGTTCAGCGACAGCAGGCGACCTGGCAGCCCCGGCGGATAGTTTTCGAAGGCCTCGCACGAGGCAAGCACAATGCTGGCGACGCTGGTTGATCCTCCCGGCGCAACTACGAGTTGAGCTCCACCCCAGTCGTTGCTGACGAGGGTGACGTTCTCGAGTTCGAGTTCGTCAAGAAAGTCGACGATCATGGCGAGAATGCCGGTCAACGTGAGGTCGGCATTGTCGGGGAAGGGTGCGCGATGTGCCCCAAACGGGAGTTCAGGCACGATGCACCGATGGTCGTCCTTGAGGGCGGCGACGACGTCATCCCAGAGATCCATGCCGGTGATTACTCCATGAAGGAAAACAAGCACTGCTCCGCCTCCGCCGGTGTCAGAGTAAGAAAATGTCCGCGAATTATTTAGTACTCCAGCCACATAGCAAGAGTAGTCCTCGTTGCCTCTAGAAATCGGAGCCTGAGGTGAGGCAGGCCTACTCGTCTCGGGTCGTATCGAGGGCCTCCTCGAGGACACGGCTGGCGTGACGTGTGTCGATGTCCGGATCCAGATTGAGGTCGACATCGGCCGAGGAGCGGTAATCATCGAAGTAGCAGAGCCGCAGCAGGGTGCCACCTTTGAACTGGAAGATGTCTCTTGTGAGCCTGATCCGGCCATGGCGTAGTCCAAAGACCGCCTCGGGTAGGTCCGGTCGGCCTGTCTCCGGCCTACTCGCCTTGATCAACCCATGGTAGAATGTTGCGATATGGACAACGTTCTGACGACGGGGCGAATGGCGGATCGGCTGGGCACCACTCGCTCTCGGGTGCACCGAGCGGTGGCACGGGGACTGGTGGAGCCCGGGAGGACCAGCGGCGGTCATCTGCGCTTCGGGCCGGCCGACGTGACCGTCTTGGAGCGACGACTCGGCTTCGCGCCTCCCGTAGCCGGGCTCAGCCGGGAACAGGTGTGGGTGGCAGCGGCGCTGCTGGGCCGCCCACTCGGTCTCCGCTCGGCCCGTGCTGTTGCCCGCGCCGCCGGAATCAGCCCCACCACCGCGAGCAGGGCAGTGCGCCGATTGGAACAGTTGGCGCTGGTACGGCGACGCCAGCGCAGGGTCATGCTTGGCGTTCCAACCGACGTCGACGTTTGGGAGATCAATGTCCGAAGTCGCCGCTGGGGTCGGCTGGCGCCAATACTGGCCGCCGTCGTGTTCCCCGAAGCGTCCGAACCGGTGGTCCGAGACGGTCGGGTGCCCGTGTGGCTGCGTCACCTGTTCTGGAACGCCGACGTGCACCAACTCGACGTGGATCGAGATGCCGCCTACATCGCCGGAAGGATCCTGGCCGGCGACGACGCGCAAGCCCACGCTTGGGCGGCGGCCACCCTGCCCGCAGACGCATTCCTCCACGCAGCACGGATGAGAGGCGTGCCGGCGCGGCGGGCGACGCTGGCGCGCAACCTGGCAGCGGGGAAGTAGCGGATGGCCGTCGACCTGCCGGCACATCTGAAGACGGTGCTTCCGCCGCCGACCCAGAAAGTCTGGCAGGCGCTGGTCGGGAACCTCCCCGGCGGCGCCTACCTCGTGGGAGGCACCGGGATTGCCGCCCACCTTGGGCATCGGGTCAGCCGCGACCTCGACTTCTTCGTCGCTGAGCCGTTCCAGCCCCAGGAGCTGGCTCGCCGGTTGGATGAGATCGATCGGTTCGCCCCCACGAAGGTCGCCGCCGACACCCTCAACGGCTACCTCGGCGAGACTCGCATCCAGTTCCTCGACGCACGCGACCAACACCCGGTGGATCTGAACATCGAGATCGGAGGCATGCCCGTCGCCGGACTCCGTGACCTGGCGGCCACCAAGCTCAAGGTCGTGGGCGACCGCGGCGAACTCCGCGACTATTTTGACTTGCTGGCTCTCGAAGTCGAAGCGGGCCATCGAGTCGAGGCGGGCCTGGCGCTGGTCATCGAGCGCTATCGACCCGCCACGCCCGAAGCGGTCATCCTCCACATCGTGCGAGCACTGGGCTACCTCGAGGACGTAGCCGACGACCCCGCCCTACCGGCCGACCGAGCCGAGATCGAGACCTACTGGGCTAAACGTCAGCCCGAGATCATCCGCTCCCTCGACTGGCTCACAGGCCTCCAAAGCCAATAGCAGAATGCCGAGTCCCCCCGATGAGGTCGCCTCGTCTGGCGCCATCGAGAGCAGCGGCCTCAAGCGCGGATAGGTTGGCGCCACGGCCGGCCCGCAAAGCGCCTCGAAGCCTTCGCTCAGACCTCCCGTGGCCCAGCCGCGGCCCAAGACCCTCCGGCGATCTCCTTCTAAACGCATAGAAACCCCCGCTGAGCAGGGGTTTCTATGTCGCAGCCCCAGATCGGAAGAGCGTCGTGTAGGGAAAGAGTGTAGATCTCGGTGGTCGCCGTATCATTAAAAAAAAAAAACACCAATAACAAGCCGCATATCGGTGCCACTGACTGACTTATATACGCGC
>CAJVYZ010000197.1 GCA_913009915.1 uncultured Gemmatimonadota bacterium
TCTTTTGTTAACGACACCGCGCCCACCGAGATCTCCCCTCTTTCCCTACACGCCGCTCTCCCGATCTATACCGAAGTCACCGTACCGGGCCTACCTCAACCGGCTCGTTTGTACCATTTCTGGCCGACAAAGGCCGCGACTCCGATGCCCTGTTAGACGGCGCCATGCCCGCGGGTTGGTTGCACCAAAGTCGCGGGATCGATCTTGTAGAAGTCCAATAGCAATGCATAGAGGTCTGGTTGGTCCTTACGTAGCGCGACGGGTGTTTCGAAATATGCTTCCGTCGCAACAGCAAAGAACTCCGCACGATCCTCGGCCCCGTACGGATCCAGAATTGTCGCTTCACCTTTGGCGACGCGAGCCGTGTGCTCCGCAAATTTGAGCGACAACAGCGCTGCCCATGCCCGGTAGGCCGAGCCTGAGTCGAGAACGGGGATACCATCGAGACTGCCGTCCTCAACATCAAGCATGTGGGCAAACTCGTGCAGCACGACGTTTTCGCCATCAGTGGCCACGCGGGTCGCTCGTTTCACGGCGTCCCAGCCGAGTATCACAGTGCCTGACTGCCAGGCCTGACCTTCAAGAGGTTCATCGGGAGAAACGATTTCACCTGACGCGGGCAGCGCCTGCGGCTTGGGGACAAAACTTGATGGGTACACCAAGACACGGCGGACACGAGTGTACCTCGGATACGGCATGCGCAGTAGCAAGAGGCAAGCTTGGGCCCCAATCGTTAGCCGAATCTCCTCCGTGAGTCGTAATCCCCCACATCCCTCGATCGGAACTTCCCGAAAGAACAGCTGCATGCGGTGATAGAGTCGATCCTGGTCCTGCGTTGAAAGGCGGGCTACTAAGGGGAGTTGTCTGCTGATGAGTGCCCCCCACGCCGGTGGAATAGGATCCGTGGGGAGGCTCACCGGACCTGCTGTGGGAAGCCATGAAAGGAATTGCCCGAGGCTGTGGATCAAACGATTCATTAAGGCTGACCGCTGGTAGCGCTGTCTGACGGACCCCCGTTTGAGCTGCGGGCGCAGGACGCGCCCAGCCGCGCGTATCGCCACAATCTACTCGTATCTTGTCTGCAGCTCGTATCAACGCCAGCCATCGCCGCCAGTCGGCTCCTAGAGCGCGTTAGGCATCCGCCCCGCTCCCATCTGGTCCGTGCTTGGCTTCCTTCCGACAAATACCTCGTGCGCACCAGCCTCGAGTCCGGAGTGCTCGAACGGCACCACGGTTGGCTGGAATCCCACGTCGGAGAGCAGGCGAAGCCAATCCGCCCGCGCAAACAGGCCCGCGACATGCCTGTCCCGTTCCACGTGGACGGACCCATCACTCTCGCGCAGCAGGTACACCATGTCAACCAGGTAGGTCGTGTCTGTCGGATCGGGATCCCACGTCCACTCAAGGTACCGTAGGCTCCGGTGTTCGCCGTCGTGACCGCCATGGCTCGTCGTCGGGTGGAAGTCCTCCTGCGCATGATCGGGGGCGAACAGCGCTGCACCGCCAAACCGGCAATGCACCAAGGCCGTTGTGAGGGCCTTACGGAGCTCCGATTCGGTGGTCAGGTACACCGGTGACCGCCCCGCCGCCCCACTCCATCACCCCCCCGTCGCCTTCTTCCTGGCGGCGTTCAGATACCCCGGCTCCAAATCCAGCAAATTGGAAATCTTCCGCACCAGATACGCCTCGTGCGAGGCGATCTGTCCGTCGGCCGCCACCAGCCCCCACATCACTTCGGCCAGCACCACCTTCTGCCCCAGATCGAAGTTCTCCGAGATGAGCGAGGTGAACTGGAAGTGGTCGACCGACTCCTGGTGTTCCTCCCCCGCCAGTTCCAGCAGCCCGGCGACCTCGTCCTCGGTGAGATCGAACTGCCGGACCAACGCCCCCTCGATGTAACTCCGCTCTTCCGGCGAGAACTCGTCGTCGGCGTAGGCCAGTTCCAGCAGGAGTGCGGCGGCCGCCAGTTGGACCGCGTGGCCATCGTCTGCGGGCTCCGGCGCGTCGGCAGCATGGCCGGATTCTGGAGCGATGCGGGATTCGAAGAACGCCTGGATCGACTTGAGCATGGAGAGAAAGGTAACCCCTCAAAGCTGTACCGTGGTCCACGATCCACTTGGCCACGACAGCGGTCCTTACGAGGCACAATCCTATGAAGGTACCGATCTTCTCCATGGTCCTCGGCATCGCCGTAGACGACACCTTGCAGCTCGTGTGGGCCGGAGCGCCAGAGGGTTCCTTCGGCATCTTCGCGGGTCCGGTCGCCGTGCGGCATGTTGCGCAACCCATTACGCTCACCTCGCTCGCGGCTGCGGTCGGGTTCGGGTCTCTGGCGCTGTCACCGTTTCCCGTCACTCAGCGGCTGGGCCTGCTGATGGCAGTGAGCCTGTCGGTCGCGTGGCTGGCCGATGTCACCGTAACACCTCTACTCTTGTCCGGCCGCCGATTGGGTCGGTCAAGCAACACCGAGCGAAAGTCCACCACCACTGTAGCCTCGGTGTGCGCGACGGTGCCCTCACCGGCCTGAGTCGTCACGCAGTTGCGTCCACCTTTCTAGTCGTCGTGGTCTTTGTCTCCGCCTTTGTCGCCCTTATCACCCTTATCACCCTTGTCGCCCTTATCATCCTTGTCGCCCTTGTCATCCTTGTCGGCTTTGTCACCCTTGTCGTGCTTGTCGTCTTTGTCGGCTTTATCGCCCTTGTCATCCTTGTCATCCTTATCGGCTTTGTCACCTTTGTCACTACCAAGGAACATGGCGATCGCCTCGAGGTCAGACTCGGGCAGGCAGCCGAGGAAGTTCATTTCCGATTCGTCGGAGATGGCCTCCCCTACGTCGTCCCCTTCACCGCGGATGTCGTCGCCGACCAAGCCGCCGCTTCCGTCCGCCCCGTGACAACTGGCGCAGGCCGTGATGTATCGCTCCTGCCCCGTGACAGGCTCCGAGTTCAGGAATTCCTCGATTTCCAGAATCTGATCGGATACCAAGCGGCCTTGGAGCCACTGCATGGATGGCACCCCACCGGGGAACGCCCAGGTGCCGTAAATGGATGCGTCAATCGAGCAGCTCCTGGATCCCAGAACCTTCTTTCCGACCGGCGCCGGCTGGTCGAAATCGCCATGACAGAACGCACAGTTGGCGTCGTAAGCGCCACGGTCAGCCACAGCTACCAGCTGCCCCGCGTGCTCGGACGTGACGTCAGTCGGTGATTCCGTAGTACATGCTTGGATCAACAAAACCATCATCCCCACTCCAAAGGAAAGGCGGATGCGACTCATCGGGACCTCCAATTATTGGTGCGCTGAACGAGAATACTGCTGCTATCAGGTTAGGGCCCGAAGCCTGATCATTGCATGAAGACTCCCGTAACAAAACTTCATATTCTCGGCCCCCCACCAGGAACGTCATATTACGACACCATGTTGGCTTGGGGTGCAACCAAGTAGACGGGCGAGCGCACTACCTGCGCGTGCACAACCTCATCGCCATGTCTTCGACGTTGATCGAGACGCCATACACCTCTCGCAGAACCTGCAATAAGATGCATGCCGTCCTGGTATGGACGGCGACGTCGAAAACGTCGGGTGCCAAGGGTCGAGGTCGGCATGGGACTCCGGCTTTCCGGTCGCCCGGCGTACGCCATCCGCCGAGTGAACATGCCTTCGTCCGGCGGAGGTCGTCCAAGGGAACAGCCGCGTGGCCCGGCAAGACCGAACTGCCGTTTCCCGCACCCTGGCGCGCGATTCCGATCCCAATCACAATTGATTTCCCTACCACCTTGGGTCTGCCGTCATCACTCGAGCGTCCGCCGTCAGCGCTCGTACCCAAGGAGGCCTCATGAAACGCCGGATGCTCACCCTTACCCTGCTGGGGCTGGCCCTGGCCTGCTCCGAGCGGGCGGCTCCCCCAACCGAACCGGACGTCAGCGCAGACCCGGTGCCCGACAACGAACCAGCACCGCCCGAAACATCGGAGCGCGGCGCCATGGAGGCGCTGGCCCGTCAGGTGGCCCTCGCCATGGGAAGCGACGCCTTCCGCGCCGAGCTGCGGCAGCAGCTGGAGCTGTCCCCGCTCAGAGAGCACAAGCTTCCCGCGGCAGAATTCCTGGCGGGGCGCCAACCGCTGCTGGCTCAGGCGGCACTGGTGAGCGCCGTCGATCCGGGCGCCGTCATCTCGCTGGCCGGTCGCACCATCCCCGCCGAGTTGTACTTTCCCGTTCCGGGCCACAGGGATGCGTGGACCGGCGGGACCGACGTCCTGGTGGCCACGGCCATGGACGACGACGACGCCCCGGTGGCGTTCGACACCGAGGGCCGCCGCTACCGTCTCGACCCGAGGCAACCACCCTCCACTCCGGTGCTGGCCCTGGTCCCGCGGGAGTCGCACCGCCTGCGCCTGGCATCCGCCAAGTGCATGGAGGCAGAGTGCGTCCAGCCGTGGGGAGGTGGCGGCGGCGGGGCCGGCGGCAGTAATCCCGCTGGGCCCTCGCTATCGGCGGGCTCGCTCACGCTCACCCACGCGGAATTCGTGGACGATTTTGAGGGTTGGTTGAAGGGCAATCCCGAGTTTGAGCTCCACATCCTGGGCCCCATCAGCCAGTCGGACACGTCGACCATGATGAGCTATCAGTGCATTGGGGAGCACGCACCGCCGGGTTACGTCTGGGACATGAACCGCTTGTCGTGGGACGGCCAGGTCAAGTTGTTCAGCTTCGAACAGATGGACGCCTTCGAGAAGGCCTACCCGGGGAGAGCCTATCTGGTGTTTGCCGTGGAGGACGATAGCGATGCCTGCGTCATCACCAGCAACGCCAATCAATTCAAGGACATGCTCGGCATACTGCGCCAGGCCTACGATGAGTACACCGCGGCCAAGGACCAGAAGATCGGCTTCAACGACGCCGACCGTATCCTCAAGGCGGCCCAGACCGGAGCTAAACTGCTGACCGCCATCGCCAATTTCATCACCACCAAGGACGACCCCATCGGCATCGCCGTGGAAAGCAGTGTAGCCGGGCGGTTTCATCCGGCGGCCAATTGGGTGGTGTTGAACGCCAACAACGCGGTGACCGGATGGCTGGCGTTGGGAATGCGCTAGCTCGTTGAGTCACCATCAGTCCATTTCGTGAACCGGGAGGTTGCCGTGCTGCTCCGTACCGTATCGCTCGCCCTTGGCGCCATCGTGATGATGCAGGCCCAAGGAAGTGCCCAGCAACACCGCTGGACCATCGGCCTCGATGTGGGGCGGGCCCACACCGGCGGCACCTCCCGGGACACGGCCTCCGGCGACGACCGGTCCTTCCGGCCCGCCAACTCCACGGTGTGGAGCGTGCGCGCCTCACGACAGGTTGGAGGGTTCGCCCTCGGCTTGGTCGGCAGCTACGGAACCGCCGGATTCGCCCTGGAAGGCCCCGACCTGCTCCTGGTGGATAGGACCGTCAGGTTCACCTTCTACCAACTGGCCCCGATCATCGGGGTTCCCCTGACCGGGTTGGGTAATGACGGCCAACTGGTATTGACGGGTGGCCCGGTCGTGGCCCTATGGCGGCTCACCGACCAACCCGACCGCACCCGCCTGGGGGCCCAGCTCGGCCTGTCCCTCCCGGTGTGGTTCGGGCCGGCCCTCGCTGGGGTCGTGCGCCTGGACGGCGTGGTGACGCCTTCGGTGTTCGAGGAGGCGGAACTCCCCGTGGAATTCATCCGGCAGGCCACCTGGCGGGTGCAGGTGAGCCTGGGCCTGCTGGCGGGATTCTAGAGGCGCTCACTGCCTTGGACCCGGTCTAAAGAAACCTGCCCTCTCAGGGGCCCCATGTCGCCAAGGGTGGCGCTTTCGTGGCAAATGGCTACTTTAAGGCGACTGTATGCGCCTCCTCTGGCGCACCAATTTTGGCCTCGGCACCTCTGATCGAGGCGAGCCCAGCGTGAGATCGGAAGAGCACACGT
>CAJVYZ010000198.1 GCA_913009915.1 uncultured Gemmatimonadota bacterium
CTGGGGCACCGAGACGCCCGCCTGCGAGCGATCGATTCCATCCCCGACAACCTGATCCGAGTCTGACACAGGGGTCGGCCGACACCCTCGTGGAGAGAGGAGACGATGACCGACACGGGGAGACTGGACGCGCGTAAGCAATCCGCCCTCGGCGTTTGGCTGGTAACGCTCGTCGGGGTCGTGGCTCTCCTGGCCGGCACAGCTGGGGTTCCCTGGACCCTCTTGGCCGGGGCCGGAGCCGTGGCCGGGGTGACGACCGGTCTTCTGCTGTGGGTTGGCCTGCCGGCGGCAGGCTGGTGGCTGGGCTTGACCATTCTGGGGACCGCGGCGAGCCTGCAGTTGGCCGACGCCGGGCCGCGGGTATGGTATCAGCACCTGGTGTTGCCGTGGATGGTAGACACCGACCCCAGGCGTGCGGCGGTTCTCATTCTGGCCCTCCAGACCCTCATCGTGCTCAGGTTCTGGGCTCCCAGGCTCGGCACGCTGTGGCACTCACTCGCCGGCAGATTTGGAGGGTGGCGCATCGTCGCGCTGGCGACGTTCCTGGCCCTGACCAGCGCTACCGTCTCTCGAGCCGTCGATTTCTATGTCCAGGAGTTGGTCGTCGCATCGGGCCTGCAGGCCTTGGCCCTGGGGTCGATCACCGCCACGGTGCTCTCCCTCCCGGCGGGGACCAGCGAGACGATCGCCCGACAATGCTGGCGCTGGCTGGGAGAGAAGCCCAACTCGCCGTCGTCCCCGCCCCGAGTGGATCAATGGGCCCTCGGCGTCGCCCTGGTCGTCGTGGCCATCTGCGCCATCCTCTCGCTGGCGGTGTATCAGCGGCACCCCCACGTGCCGGACGAAGTCGCCTACCTGTTCCAGGCACGGTATTTCGCCGAAGGGTGGCTCGCCATGCCCGCCCCACCCATCCCGGAAGCCTTCAACCTAGACCTCATGACGTACGAGGCGAGCCGATGGTACTCACCTACGCCCCCAGGGTGGCCTGCCGTTCTCGCCATCGGTGTCTTCCTTGGAGCTCCCTGGCTGGTGAATCCGGTCCTCGCGGGGGTTTGCGTCCTGCTGGCGTATCTGCTGATCTGGCGGCTCTACGATAGAGTGACCGGCCGGCTCACCCTGGTGTTGCTGGCAACCTCTCCCTGGTTCCTGTTCCTCGGCATGAGCTTCATGACCCACATGCTCTCTCTTGCCTGCGCCCTCGGGGCGGCACTCGCCGTGTGGCACATCCGGCAACAGGGATCCCTGTGGTGGGGCGTCGCCGGTGGCCTGGGACTCGCCATGTTGGGCATTAACAGACCCCTGGAGGGGCTTGTCGTGTCGGGGTTGCTCGGCGTCTGGATTCTGGGAGGCCCATCACGTCGGTGGACGGCACGGGTAGCCGGACTCGCGGTTCTCGGGTTCACCGCGATGGCCGGGGGAAGCCTCACGCTTCCATACAATCGGGCCCTGACGGGCGATCCAACGACCTTCCCCATCATGGCCTATACCGACTCATTGTATGACTCCGGAACCAACGCACTCGGTTTCGGTGCTGATCGAGGTCTCGGCCTTTTTGGCGGCCTCGATCCGCTTCCCGGGCACTCCCCCTTCGAAGCGGTGATAAACACCAACATCAATCTGTTCGCCGTCAACGTCGAGCTCCTGGGATGGGCCACCGGGTCGTTCGTATTCATAGGGGCCTTGGTGCTGCTCGGTCGCCTCCGTAGAGAGGATCGCTGGTTGGTGATTGCCATCGCGACAGTAATCGGCGTCCACGGCCTGTACTGGTTCTCGGGCGGTCCGGATTTTGGTGCACGCTATTGGTTCCTGATTTTGGTACCGGCCCTTGCTATTGCGGCTCGCGGAATAATCGTTCTGAGTTCTCGATCGGGAGGCCGTGAGTGGCACGGCCGGCCTCTTCTGGTCGCGGCCGGCCTCATCGGCATGTCCGTGACCCTCTTCATCCCATGGCGGGCCCTGGACAAGTACTTCCACTACCGTGGCATGCGACCAGACATAAGGAAGCTGGCGAAGACGCATGAGTTCGGCCCGAGCGTCGTGCTGATCCTCGGGGAACGGCACCCCGACTACGCATCGGCGGCCGTTTACAACCCGCTCGACCTAACGGCGCGGGAGCCCATCTACACCTGGGACCGCGGCCCGGAAACTCGGCAGGCCGTCGCCGAGGTATACCGCGACCGCCCGGTGTGGATCGTAAACGGGCCGACCCGGTCCGGTGGCGGATACCAAGTCGTGGCGGGACCACTTACGCCGGCCGAATTCGCCGAATCCAGCGGTGTTCCGTGACGTCGCGGGCCCAGCTTCCCGAACATTTGATCCAGGCATACGCGGACCGTGACGTCGTCGTGCTGGGAGCCTCCGGGTTCGTCGGGCGGTGGGTGGCCCGCGCCCTCACGAATGCGGGAGCTCGCCTCACGGCCCTTGTGCGGCTGCCCGATCAGTCCCGCCGGCTGTTCGATCACCTGGGGATCCACGGAGACATTCGCCAGCTCGACCTCCATGATCTCGGCGCCGTTGAAGCAGTGTTTCATGAGGTGAGGCCCACCGTCACCTTCAACCTGGCCGGCTACGGCGTGGACCGCTCCGAGCGTAATCCTGAAGAAGCGCGCTTCATCAACGCCGACCTGGTTCGCGTGCTGTGCCGCATCGTGGCTGACGTGGCGGACGACTGGCAAGGGCTTCACCTGATCCACGCCGGCACTGCCCTGGAGTACGGCACGGGCTCCGGCAACCTCAACGAGGACACGCCTGCCGAGCCGACCACGCTCTACGGGCGATCGAAGCTGGCGGGCACCCATGCGGTTCAGCGTGCCTGCCGCGACTCCAACTTGCGAGCGGTAGCGGCCAGACTGTTCACCGTGTATGGACCGGGTGAGCACCAAGGCCGGCTCTTCCCGGCCCTCATCCAAGCCGCCAAGACTCGCCAGCCGCTTTCCCTCACGGCCGGACGTCAACTTCGTGATTTCGCGTACGTCGAGGACGTCGCTACCGGCCTCATGCTCTTGGGTTCCGTGCCCGAGGCGAGTGGCCAACTGGTCAATCTGGCGACGGGTAAGCTCCTGTCAGTTCTGGACTTCGCACTCCGGACGGCACAGGTATTGCGCCTCGATGAAGGGCTCCTCAGATTCGGGCAGTTGCCGGTGCGGGGCGAGGAAATGGCCCATAACCCGGTCGACATCAATCGTTTGACGTCGCTTACCGGATGGAGCCCGCCGGCCGATATCCCGAGCGGCGTGGAGCGGGCGCTGGCCTGGCTAGAGTAGGGTGTGGGAGGGACTCCACACCAGCCGGATACAGGGGGCGCCATTTGGGGCCACCAGAACTGGTTTGGAGGGCTAATGCGCGTGTATTTGGCCGATCTCGGCCACAACCAGCTGACGATCAGCTCTGACATCTACCCCATCGGGGTGGCCAATTGCGCTACCTATGCCAAGGCGCATGTCCGCACGAACGGTCCTCTCGACGTTACCATCTATCGCGAACCGGAAGACCTCAAGACCGCCATCGACTCGGCGCCGCCCGATGTGCTCGGTCTCAGCAGCTATGCCTGGAACCACGAACTTTCGCGGCATTTTGCCCAGTACGCCAAGAGGCGTGACGGGACCATTCTGACGGTGATGGGGGGGCCCCACTACCCCCTGACGACGGAGGAACAGGAGACGCACCTGCGCGACCTCTCGGAGATCGACGTCGCGGTGCGTGGGCCCACGTACGAGGGTGAAGTCGCGCTGGCTAACCTCCTCCAGCGACTGGTTGATGTCGGGGGTGAGCGTGATGGACTGTTCGAGGAGGCGGTCCCGGGGAGCCACTGCATCACCCGGGGGACGGACGAGTTCGTCCGTGGGGAAGCGGTGGCTCGCCTTCGGGATCTCGACGTGCTCCCGTCGCCCTCCCGCGATGGCTGGATGGACCCGTATTACGACTCGGGGTATTTCCCCATTCTGCAGATCGCTCGGGGGTGCCCGTTCACCTGTCAGTTCTGCAACTCGGCCGTCAAGGCCAACAGCAAGGTGTTCGCCCACTCGGTTAAAGACGTATGTGCCGACCTGTTGTACATCGCGGAACGCGTCCGCCCCGAGGTGCCGCTGTGCTTTGCCGACGATAATTTCGGAATGTACGAGCGAGACGAGGCGATCGCCGATTACATCGCGCACCTGCAGGATCGATTCGGGTGGCCCAAGTACATCCGGACGACTACTGGAAAGAACAGGGCCGACAGGATTCTCAAGGTCATGCGGACCATCCGCGGCACCTTGCCGATGACTGCCGCGGTACAGTCGCTCAATCCTGAGGTGCTGGCAAACATCAAGCGTTCCAACATCAAACTCGAGACGTACGCAGAAATCCAGAAGGAAGTCCATGCCCAGGGATTGCAGTCCTATGGGGAACTGATCCTGAGCATGCCGGGCGAGACCAAGGACTCCTTCCTGATGGCGGTGGACGAATTGATCGAGTCGGGTGTGAGCCGCGTGTCGGCCCACCAGCTGATGCTGCTGCACGGCGCCCCGCTGGCTAATCCCGAGAGTCGTGCGATGCACCAGTTCGACACCCGCTTCCGAGTCGTCGCCCGGAACATCGGGGATTACACCGGTGAACCGGTCATCGAAACGGAGGAGATGGTGGTCGCCACGCCGACCTTCTCGTTCGACGACTACCTGGAGACGCGCGTATTCCACTTGCTGCTGACGACCTACTACTACGAGGACAACTTCCGGGAGGCCTTTTCCTACGCGAGGGAACACGGGATCAGGCCGTTCCAGATCGTCCGGTACCTCCAGTCCAGATTGTCGTCTGCTCCGCCGGCCTTTCGAACAGTGATCGACGACTTCGTGAGAGAAAGCCAGGAAGAGCTGTTCATGACCCGGGAGGAATGCAGCACCTGGGGCAGCGATCACTTTAGCGAGCTGGTGGACGGGACGCTGGGCGGAAACTTGCTCAGCAAATATTCCATGCTGACCCGGTTCTTCGTGGCCCAGGAGGCCAGCGACTTCCTGGAGAACGGAATCCGCGGCTGCCTGGAGGGGCAGGAGGCCCCGGCGCTGGCGGCCGTCATGGACTACCTCCGAGTAGTCACCCTGCACGTCCCCTTCCGCAAGACGATCGTGGAGGCACCCTCGTGGACCACGACCTACGACGTGGAGGAATGGTTGGCCAGCGATTGCATCAGGCCGCTGGAAACCTACCAGTACCCGGCCCCGGTGACCCTGGGCAGTGCTGTGGATGCGGAGCGGCAGGCGGTCATTCTCGACCGGATCGATACATTCGGCGAACATCCGTCCGGCCTAGGGAAGTTCACCCGGACCATGTTTGCCCGCGATCTCCGGCGGTCGCTGGTGCCGGCGCGCGTAGAGGAGGCCGCCACGACATGACGGCACCCCACGACGGGCGCCCACTCCCGGATCTTTCCTTCATCATGCCATGCTACAACGAAGAAGAGATCATCGGCTACACCATCCCCAAGATGGTCAAGGCATTCGAGGCAGCCGGTCACGCCTTGGAACTGGTGGCCGTCGACAACGGCTCCTCCGACCGAACCGGAACTCTGATCGCAGAGATGGCGGCCGAGTACCCTTGTATCGTGCCCCACCGGGTCGAGGTCAATGAGGGCTATGGCAACGGGGTCCTCTCTGCCATCCCCCGGTGCACGGCACCGTGGGTGGGTATCATTCCCGCTGACGGCCAGGTGGACGCCGAGGACGTCGTCCGTCTCTACGAAACGGTAGCGACGGCGAACCGGCCACTGATCGCCAAGGTCCGCCGACGGTTCCGGATGGACGGCCTGTTCCGCAAGCTGGTGTCCACCTCCTACAACGTGTTCGTGCGCCTGCTCTGGCCCAGACTTCAGTCGATCGACATAAACGGCAGTCCCAAGCTGCTACCCCGAGAGGTGATGCTTGCGATGGATCTCCAGTCCAAGGACTGGCTGCTCGATCCGG
>CAJVYZ010000199.1 GCA_913009915.1 uncultured Gemmatimonadota bacterium
GGTGTGTTTTTTTTTTTTTTTTATGTTGTATTTTTTTTTTTCAAGCAGAAGACGGCATACGAGATATATCAGTGTGACTGGAGTTCAGACGTGTGCTCTTCCGATCTAAAAGAACGCCGTCCGAAGGCTCTCCTTGACCGTCGGTTCGGATTGCACGCCAGAGCGGCTGGTCGGCATTCTCGAGCACGCCGATTTCCTGTCAGGGGCCACCGACACCGGCTTCCTGGACCGCCATCCTCCGAGTGAGCTTTGCGCCTCGGACGACGACCGACAAGTGGTGATTGCTCATGCGGTGGCTGCCGCGTTGGCCGGTCAGGCCAGAAACCGGGCCGACGCAACGGCGCTCACGACCCTGCCGAGCGGCTGGCGCAACAACGCCTCGCAACTAAATACGACCACCTTCGACTCAGGGGAGACCGCCATCGAGGTGGGCTACCGGCTGAACGAGGACGTGGTCGAGCTATCGATCAACGGTAGCCCCGGCGATCCGGCGTTTCTGTTCGAGGCCAAGGCCAATCTGGTCGACCTCGAATGGCGAGGGATCAGGCGCACGTACCTGGTAGCACATCACGATCATGCGGTGTACGTCGACTCGCCGCTCGGATCCACCGCGCTCATCGAACGGCCGGTGCTCCCGGTTCCTGAGATCGATGTGGAACCAGGGTCGCTGCTAGCCCCGATGCCTGGCAAGGTGGTTCGGGTGCTGGCCGGGGTCGGTGATGAAGTCTCCGCCGGCCAGCCGCTGGTAGTGATCGAAGCGATGAAGATGGAGCACTCCGTCGACGCGCCCGCAGATGGCCGGGTCGCCGCGATGCCCGTCTCCGAAGGCGACCAGGTCGACACCGGCCAAACCCTCACGGTCTTAGAGGACAGCGCTACATCCTGAGTCGGTTGGCCAACCGCATTCCCTTCGGTAGCACAGCGTGCTACACTGCCGTTATGAGCAGAGAGATCACGCAGCGAGAACTGCGAAACGACAGCGGCAAGATAATGCGCGCGCTCGACGAAGGTGAAACCTTCACGGTTACACGAAACGGTGTGCCCGTCGGAGAGCTCACTCCCTTGCGTCGGCACCGATACCTCCCTGCGGAGACCGCCGTGGAACTCTTCCGCACCGCCCCCAAGATCGACTACGACTCCCTACGAGCCGATCTCGACGCAGCTGCCAGCCAAGATCCCGCGCCTCGTGGCTGATCCGAACCGGCCGGAGCGTGGATTGCTCGACACCTCAGTGATCGTCGACCTAGAACATATCGAACCCCGGGACTTGCCCCATCGGATAGCGATTAGCGCAATCACTCTCGCAGAGTTGGCCGCTGGGCCGCACGCCGCCACGAACGCCGAGGAGCGAAGCCGACGCCAAGACCGGCTCCAGCGAACCGAGGCAGCTTTCGATCCGCTCCCGTTCAACGCTGACACAGCCCGCGCCTACGGAAGAATCTTCTCCGCAGTCACCAGCGCCGGTCGCAAACCCAGAGGAGCTCGCGCCGTGGATCTGCTCATCGCAGCTAGCGCCCTAGCAGCCGGCCTGCCCCTCTATACCCGCAACCCGAGCGACTTCGCCACCCTCGAAGGCCTCGTCGAGATCCATGCGATCTGACCGAGGGCCCAGGGTTCCCAGCAATGCACGGCCCGATGTCGGGCTACTCGGTGGGAGGCCTGTCGGCGGCTTCCCGCAGGTCAGAGGCGAACGCCCAACGCCACAGTCCAAAAGTCACCACAACGAAAGTCACCATGACTGCGTAGTCCACGGGCAGGTTGAGATCAAGACCGTCTCGGAACCGGGGTATCGAACCAAACACTCCGCGGGCGACGGCGAATAACCCGACCATCATGAGGGCGAACTTGGCATAGGCGCCCCGGGACAATCTCGGCCTGGCGGTGTCGGCGGCTTCCCGCAGGCCCGAAGTGAAGCCCCACCGCCATATCGCGATCGACGCAGCAACGAGAACCATCAATACCAAGAAGTCCAACGGCAGGTCGAGGTCGAGACGGCCCCGAAACCTCGGTATCGTGCGGAGAATTCCACTGGCGGTGGCCAGCAGTCCAAACACCACTACGGCGCCTTTGGCATGAGCACGTCGCATGTCCTCAACGCTATCAAAGAACCGAGCGGGAAGGTAGGGAAACAAAAATGACCTACTTGTTGGGTGTCGATGTCGGTACCACTGCCACCAAGGCGGTCGTCGTCGATGAGCCTGGGACGGTGCTGGCGGTCGGCTCGTCCGCATACGGGTTCGACACTCCCCGCCCGCTGTGGGCCGAGCAGGATCCTGACCTGTGGTGGACGGCGACCCAGGAGGCCATCCGTTCGGCTATCAAGCAAGCCGGGTCCGACGGCTCCCAGATCGCCTCGATCGGGCTGACCGGGCAGATGCATGGCCTGGTATTGCTCGACGCAGCGCGCCGACCCCTCCGCCCAGCCTTGTTGTGGAACGATCAGCGCACCGAGGAACAGTGCGACTTCATGCGGGCGACCGTGGGCAGGGAGCGGCTGATCGAGATCACCGGAAACGATGCTCTGACCGGATTCAGCGCGCCGAAGATGCTCTGGGTCCGCCGGCACGAACCCGAGATCTACGCCAGAGCCCGCCACGCGCTGCTGCCAAAGGACTATCTGCGACTCCAATTGACCGGAGAGCTCGCCACCGACAAGGCAGGCGCCTCAGGCACTCAGCTGTTCGAACTGGCAGACCGCGATTGGTCGCCCGAACTTCTCTCCGCCCTCGACATCGACCCCGCCCTCCTGCCTCCCACCCACGAAGGCACTGAGATCACCGGCGCCGTCACCGAGGCGGCTGCCAAGGCGACCGGGCTGGCCGTCGGAACACCGGTGGTCGCTGGGGGTGGCGATCAAGCGGCCAACGCGGTCGGAATCGGGGTGGTCGATCCCAGTTCGATGGCGCTGTCGCTTGGGACCTCAGGGGTGGTGTTCGCCGCCACCGACCAACCGGACCATGATCCACGAGGCCGGGTCCACGCCTTCTGCCATGCAGTGCCTGACCGCTGGCACATGATGGGGGTGATGCTCTCTGCGGCCGGCAGCCTGAGATGGTTCAGAGACACCTTGGCGCCAGGGGTTTCGTTCGCTGAGCTGAGCGCCGAAGCCGAACAGGCTCCACCGGGTTGCGACGGACTGATCTTCCTCCCCTACCTCAGCGGCGAACGCACCCCGCATCCAGACCCCAACGCCCGCGGCGGGTTCATCGGCCTAACCGTCCGCCACACCCGCGCCCATCTGGTGCGGGCGATCATGGAGGGGGTCGCCTTCGGTCTCAAGGACGGACTGGACCTGATGCGGACTGCCGGGCTTGCAGAAGTGGGCGAGATCCGGGCCTCGGGTGGAGGCACCGCCAGTCCGCTGTGGCGCCAGATCCTGGCCGACATCCTGGAGACCGACATCGTCACGGTCAACACGACCGAGGGGGCCGCCTACGGAGCAGCCATGCTCGCCTCGGTTGCGGCGGAGGTCAATGACACAGTGTCAGAGGCGGCCGGCCGGTGGGTGCATGTGACGCGCACAAGCCGACCATCGACAGCCGACTACTCGGCCCATCACCGACTATTCGCCGAGCAGTACACGATTCTCAAGCCAACCTTCGACACCCAGACCAAACTCGCGTCCGCCGAGAGCTAAGGAGCAAACGATGGCCGACTTTTTCGCTGATGTGCCAGAGCCGATCCGATTCGAAGGGCTCGAGTCGGACAACCCCCTCGCCTACAAGGTGTACGATCCAGACCGCCTCGTCGGCGGTGTCCGGATGGAAGATCACCTGCGCATCGCGGTTTGTTACTGGCACTCGTTCGCCTGGCCGGGCAGCGACGTGTTCGGCGAAGGCACGTTCGACCGTCCGTGGCTGGCCGATCCCCACTCGCTCGACGCAGCGCGAATGAAGATGGACGCG
The DNA here is from genome assembly GCA_913009915.1 of uncultured Gemmatimonadota bacterium. Classification (GTDB taxonomy): domain Bacteria; phylum Gemmatimonadota; class Gemmatimonadetes; order Gemmatimonadales; family GWC2-71-9; genus N074bin45. The sequence goes on from CAJVYZ010000199.1 coordinate 3,906, forward strand.
GCATTCGAGTTCTTCACCAAGCTCGGAACGCCGTTCTTCTGTTTCCACGACCGCGACATCGCCCCGGACGGCGACACCTTCAGCGAATCAGCCGCCAACCTGGCGGCCATGGTCGAGTATGCAGACGAGAAGATGGAAGCCACCGGCGTCAGGCTGTTGTGGGGCACAGCCAATCTGTTCAGCCATCCTCGCTACGCAGCGGGGGCGGCCACCAACCCCGACCCTGAGGTGCTCGCATACGCGGCGGCCCAGGTGAAGCACATGCTCGAGGCGACTCAGCGGTTCGGAGGCGCCAACTACCTGCTGTGGGGCGGCCGGGAGGGCTACGAGACGATGCTCAACACCGACCTTCGCCGCGAGGCCGATCAGCTCGGCCGCTTCCTCACCCTGGTCGCCGAGCACAAACACGCGATCGGGTTTGAGGGGACGCTGCTGATCGAACCCAAACCGCAGGAGCCGACCAAACACCAGTACGACTACGACTGCCAGTCGGTGCACGGCTTCTTGGATCGCTACGGGCTCGCCGAGGAGTACAAGGTCAACATCGAGGTGAACCACGCCACGCTGGCCGGCCACAGCTTCCACCACGAGGTGGCCTATGCCATGGCCAACGGGATCTTCGGGAGTGTCGACGCCAACCGGGGCGACTACCAGAATGGCTGGGACACCGACCAGTTCCCCACCGACCTCTACGACACCACCTACGCCATGTACCTCATCCTCAAGGGCGGCGGCTTCACCACCGGCGGGCTGAACTTCGACGCCAAGCTTCGCCGCCAATCGATCGAGCCGGACGATATCCTGCACGCGCATATCGGCGGCATCGATGTCTGCGCCCGCGCCCTGCTGATCGCGGCGCGCATGGTGGAGGAGCATCCTTCCCTCTTGGACCTGCGTATCCTGCAAACACTCTCGACCAGCGGCGCCGGACAAACGGTAGTCCTCAACACGACTGGCGGCTTGGCCTCTCTCAAGGTGCCATCCGCATCCCCTCCTGGCAAAGCGGATAGTGCTTGATTTGCAGAGGCAGAGGCGGTGCATGAATGGCTAGGGTTCTAGTCACCGGCGGCGGGGGCTTTCTGGGGCGGCCCTCCGGTTTGACACGGCCGCCCCGCCCCGGCTGCCCCGCGCCGCCCGTGGACGCTCGCCATGTTTGATCGAGGCGGGCCGGGCCTGGACCTTCAGCGTGGACTTCCGGCTTGGAGATCGGAATCAAAATTACAGTCAACGGCGAGCCCCGCACAACGGAAGGCGAGGCCACCCTGCTCGACTTCCTGAAGGGGCTGGGTTTGCCCAGCCTGGAGCGCGGCATCGCAGTCTGTGTGAACGGGGAAATCGTGCGGAAGACGGAATGGGAGGCTCGGGTCCTGCGGCCGGACGACGAGCTTGAAATCGTAAACGCCGCCCAGGGCGGCCGAGGAGAGAACACCATGGAAGATCTACTGCAGGTTGGCAGCGAAACTTTTTCATCCCGGCTGATACTGGGTACCGCCCGCTATCCCAACAATGGAGTGCTGCTCGAGGCGCTCGCCTTCACGAGTTCGAAGCTCCTCGACCCGCGACGCCGCTGCTGGCGGCCGGCCGACTACCGGGGGTTCCTCAGCGAGCATCGCGGCGCGGTGCTCCAAGGCGCGCAGGCCGAGCGGCGCGACGTGGCGCGCTTGATGCTCCAGCATCACGCGCTCGAAGCGCGCGCTCAGCTGCTCCTCGCTCATTCCGATGGCCCGAGGATCCCCCACCAGGAAGAGCTTCCACTCGTCGCGGTTCGTCCCGATCAGCACCGGGACATCGCGCGCCGAGCCTTTGCGGACGGCCTCGAGGGGAGGCTCGGGGAGCAGGTCAGATCGGAAGAGCACACGTCTGAACTCCAGTCACACTGATATATCTCGTATGCCGTCTTCTGCTTGAAAAAAAAAAACAAAAAAACAGTAAAAACTATAAATTATTTTGCTATCAAGACACTCCTTTTCTACTCTGTCTCCTCTGCTGTTATACAATCCAGTCGTCAACTCAATCC
>CAJVYZ010000200.1 GCA_913009915.1 uncultured Gemmatimonadota bacterium
TTTGTGTTTTTTTGTTGTAAGGATCCGGCGACCACCGAGATCTACACTCTTCCCCTCCACGACGCGCTGCCGATCTGGTCCGCCGCCTGGTGCAGCGTCTCACCCACCGCCTCCTGGGCGGCGTGGGCCGTGTCCTGAACCACCGGGTCGTGCGCCTGCATCATCGGAAGAATCGTCGCATCTCAGAGAAAAGCAGTGGGATGACTACACCCAGGTAACCCAGGGCCGTCGGCAGCGGCGGAAACAACTCCGGCTGAACCGCGACGGCCACGAACACCAGCACCACGCCTGCCAGCCGGAGCACCATCCCGACGAGCCAGCGCCGCACGAACACATCGAAATTCCCTTCCCAGACGGGGGCCATGAAGATCGCGGCCGCCAGCTGGGTGCCCGTGGCGAGGAGACCGAAGGTGACGCCGGGGACCAGGGCCTGCTCGCCCCAGATGAGCCACAGGATTCCCGTGACCGCCACCGTAAGCCCAACACCCCAAGCGATCACCTTCAATCGGCGCCGTCCTTCTTCCGGCGTTGGCCGGTTCGTTCAGCCTCCAGCCGGCGGTACACCGACAAGAAGCTGAGTACCCCGCCGATCAGTGTCCCGGCAACGGTGAACAACGGCACCACGCCGAGGCGGCGATCGAGCCACAACCCGACCAGCATGAATACGATGATCCCGCCGGCGAAGGTGAGGCCGTAGGATACGTACTTGTACCCCTCCCCGTATTGCTTGCCGGGGCCTGATTTGGGCTCCATACCGGGCGAAAATCTACCGGCTTGTGAAATAATGCGCAAGCGAGCCAGGCCCCAGAGGAGGCGGGGTCGCGGCCCAGGACCCAAGACCGTAGTTTCCGGACGGACCCCCCCCCGGGGACCCGCTCGTCGGGTAACATCCGCTGTCCCCGGTAGTGCTAAAGGCGCTTACATTCAACAGTTACCCTATTCGGGGAGTAGATGACCGTTTCTCACGCCGCACCCGACGACGTCCAGCAGCTCGAGCACCTCGCCCGGGCGGTCGAACGCCTCCGGCACCAGGTGGCCCGGCGCATCGTGGGCCAGGATGAGCCCATCGAAGGCATCCTGACCGCCATCCTGGCCGGGGGGCACGCCCTCCTCATCGGCGTACCCGGTCTGGCCAAGACGCTGATAGTGTCTACCGTGGCCGAGGCGCTGGCGCTGACGTTCCATCGAATCCAGTTCACCCCCGACCTGATGCCCAGCGACATCACCGGCACCGAGATCATCGAGGAAGACCACACCACCGGCAAGCGTGCCTTTCGGTTCGTGCGCGGCCCGGTGTTCGCCAACGTGGTCCTGGCCGACGAGATCAACCGCACCCCGCCCAAGACCCAGGCAGCGCTGCTGCAGGCTATGCAGGAGCACGAGGTGACCGCCGCCGGCGAGACCTACCGGCTGGAAGAGCCGTTCTTCGTCCTGGCCACCCAGAACCCCATCGAGCAGGAAGGCACCTACCCGCTCCCTGAGGCACAGCTGGATCGGTTCATGTTCGAACTGCGAGTGGGCTATCCCAGCCGGGCCGAGGAGGAGGCCATCGTGGAGCAGACCACCGGAGCCGACAAGGTCACCATGGAACCGGTGCTGGATGCGGCCACCCTGGTGAATTTGCAGAGCCTGGTGCGGCGGATCCCGGTGTCCGAGGGGCTCATTCGCTCGGCGGTGACCCTGGCCCGGATGACCCGGCCCAAGGAAAGCGACGCCCCTTCCTTTGTGAGAGACTATGTCGACTGGGGCGCCGGTCCCCGGGCGTCACAGTATCTGGTGCTGGGCGCCAAGGCCCGCGCCGCCATCGACGGCCGACCCATGGCCGACCTGGAGGACGTCAAGCACGTGGCGCCGGCGGTGCTCAGGCATAGGCTGGTGACGAACTTTGCCGCGGAGGCGGATGGGAGGACGAGCGAAGACGTGGTTGAGGAGCTCCTTGGCGAGGGAAGATGGTTGGCGTAGGGCGGTAAGGCGGTAGAAAGTGTGCTCGCGGTGTGCGTCCGGCGTCATGTGGGATCGGACCGGGCCGAACGCACGCGCCGCCAGACAATAAATCAGAAGGTCCCTTCCCTCACTTGTCCTTTCCGCAGACCCTGGCGCAAGTGGACCACGTTCCCCGGTTTTACCGAATGGTTCTCGGGTAGCGGCACATCACCCTTCTGCTTCCCCAGTTGTAACACACTCTTCAGCTGTGACAGCGCGCCTGAGCCTGGCACCGCCGTCCCGCCCTCGGCGTAGTAATCAAACCAGGGGATGCCCGCTTTTTCATAGGACTTCGAGGTGAGCGGCGTCGTGGGAGGTGCCTCGCCGGTGATGGCCTGCCAGGCGAGCGAGTTGGCAAGATGTACGAAGCAGCGGCTGCTGGATCGGAGGTCCCACACGTCCAGGTCGAAGTCGTCGGAGTAGATCTCCTGCCGCATTCGCCCTCCCGGCGCCAATCCCATATCCGGGGACCCGAGCGCGAGCGTCTTGGTGAACACCCGACTAAAAGCACTCAACTCACTAGCGCATACCTCCGGCGCTCGGAACAATCGTTCATAGATATCTCCTTTCATGGGATAGGCCACGATCTGCAGGCCACCGTATTCTGCTTCACCGGTAATCTGCTCTTCCGCGCTGTAGCCACTGCCGAGCGGCATGGCCACGAATTGCCGGATGACGCCCTTCTCGACGCAGTAGCCGTCGAGCCACGGCTGTTCGGAGGCCACGATGTAGTCCTGCGGATCGCGGTTCAAACCGTCCAGCCACGTTTCGCCGCTCACCGCGTTGATCTTTCCGGTGGCCACTTTGATGGCGAAAGGGTACTGGCCGGAGAAGTTGATCCACATGGCCTCGGACTGGTACATGGGTAACATCACCCCACCATGCTTGAGCCAGCCGTCCGCCACGTCGTCTGCGAAGTCATCGACGTGACGAAGCGGGAAGGGACCGAGACCGGCCGGGAGCGGGTAGTCCCGGTCATCGTCCGGAATGCGCAACGTGCGTTGGAACTCGATCGTCGTCTCCGCGTGTTGGTGAACGTCGGGAAACCGAAACACCAGTTGGTTGTGCTGCAGCTCGATCATCTTTGCCTACCTCCTTCTCGAACATGGCAGCGGCCGGATTACCACTCGCCATCCCGCACCTCCCGCACTACTCTCAGCACGGCGTGGTCGGGCATGTCCTTGAGTTGTCGAATCACCCCGGCGAACAGTTCAGGCCGCTTGCGGATTACCTCTTGCAGGTCCGACGACACCTTGCCGGCCAGCGCCAACAACACGTCCGGATCCTCTCCCAGCTCCCGGGCCAACAGCACGATCTTGGCCTCCGACGGTGGTGGCACCTCACTCCGTTCCACCTTGCTCAAGAACGACGGCTCGACCCCAATGCGTTGAGCCAGCTGGCGAAGGGAAAACGTCGGATCGTCGCGCCGGTGCCTCTCGCGCACTTCTCTCAGGTAGCCCCCGAATCCAGCTTTCATATGTACTATATAGTACACAGTACACATTCATGTCAAGAGCACTCCGCCACTGTGGTCCTGCCGGGCGAGCGGGACGGAGGTACACCTTCGATAACCCTGCCTGGCAAGCCCAGCACGATCACCGAATTCCCCGTACCGCCTTACCGCCTTACCGCCTTACCGCCCCACCGCCCTCCCCAAACACTTCCTCCACCAACGCCTCGAACCGCGGATTCCCCCGCAACGGATCGTACGACGGCGACACCTTGAGCATCACCGACGCATAGCGCCTGGCGGCCGCCTCTTCTTCCAGGGCGTCGATAGCCGCGTCGATCTCCCCCAACGCCACCAACCAGCCGACGCGGTGATAGGCGTGCTCGGCGGTGGGCCGGGCGGAGGGCCGCAGCAGCACGCGATGCATGGCGTCCGCCCCGCCGGCGCGGAACGCTTCTTCGATGGAGCCCGGGCGGTATGCCGGTACGTCCAACAGGGCGTTCCATCGTTCCAACCGCTCCGCCTCCAGCTCATGGCGTCCCATCAGGCGATACATCTCGGCACTGCCGAGGTAGGCCTTGGGGAACCGTGGGTCGAGTTCGATGGCCTTGTTGAACTCCGCCTCCCCCTTTTCCCAGCGGCCGGCGAAGACAGCCATCCAGGCAAGTTCGTCGTGTATGATCAGCGACAATGGTTCCAGCTCGACAGCCCGCTCGAGTTCCGCGATGCCCTCGTCCAACCTGCCGAGGGTTGCCAGGGAGATCCCCAACCAGTGATGGGCCTTGGCGTATCCGGGGTTGGCCTCGATGGCACGGCGGAGTTCCGCTATTCCTCCATCGAAGTCCCGGGCCATCCAGCCCAGCGCCACCCCCCGGGCCGCGTACGCCCCGGCAAGGTCGGGATCCAACTCCAGTGCGCGGTCCGCCGCCTGCAGCGTCTGCCGGAGGGACTCGTCCGCGGTCGCCCCGGTATACGCCGCCATCAATACCCAGGTCTCAGCGAGCCCGGCGTAGGCCTCGGCGAAGGTAGAATCCCGTGCTATGGCCTGCTCGAAGAAATCGACCGATCGCGTGACCCCTTCTGAGGTGCGCTGGCTGCGTGAGAATCGCCCTCTGAGGTACAGCTGATAGGCCTCCAGATCCCTCGTCGGGGCCGTGACGCCCCGAACATCCGCCACCAGGACCGCGCCCAGCGCCTCGGTAATGTTGCTGGCGATGTCGGTCTGGATGGCGAAGATATTCTGCAGTTTGCGGTCGTAGGTTTCGGCCCAGAGGTTCTCTTCGGTCTCGCTGTCGACCAACTGGGCCACTACCCGCACGTCGTCGCCCGCCTGCCGCACGCTTCCGCCGAGCACGGCGCTCACCCCTAGTTCCCTACCAACCTCGCGCATTGAAGCAGCGTTGCCGGTGTACTGAAGCGCCCGCACCACCTTGATGTCGGGGTTCTTGGACAGGTGAGCGATGATGTCCTCGGTGATGCCGGCGCTGAAGTACTCGCTCTCGGGATCGCCGCCGATGTTGTCGAACGGGAGGACGGCCACGGATCGTTCGCCGCGAGTGGCGGCAGCCGGTGCCGTGCCGCTGCCGCGCAGGAAGAAGCCGGCGGCCAGGGCCCCGGCCAGCGCCACCGAACCAACGGCTAGCCACAACGAGCGATTGGGTGAGGACGTAGCGGGAAGCGCCTGGTGCGAGGCCGTCGCCGCCTCGGGCGCCAGCGCCGTGGCGAACATCCCCACCGGGTTGAACCGGTCGGCCGGTGCCTTGGCCAATGCTCTAGTCAGCGCGGCCACCACCAGCGTCGGCACCGCTGGGCGGAGGTTGGTGATGGGCGGCGCCTGGACCATCACGTGCTGGTGGACCAGGCTCTCCACCGTGGTTCCGGTAAACGGCGGCTGGCCGCCCAGCATTTCGTAGAGCACGCAGCCGAGGGCGTAGAGATCGCTGCGGCCGTCGACGTCCCCGCCCGCCGCCTGCTCGGGACTCATGTAGACCGGTGTCCCCACGGCGATGCCGGTCTGTGTCAGCGCTTCCCCGCCGGCGGCGTCCACCGCCCGGGCGATGCCGAAGTCGGCCACCACAGCGTGGCCGCTCTCCAGCATGATGTTGTCGGGCTTGATATCGCGATGCACCACCCCGTGGGTGTGGGCGTAACTAAGGGCGTCGGCCACCTCCCGGGCGATCTGCAGCGCGTCCTCCAGCGGCAACTGCTTCTCCCGGGCCAGCCGGGCCTGCAACGACTCGCCCTCCACGTACGGCATCACGTAATAAAGGAAACCGTCGGCCTCGCCCGAATAGATCGGAAGAGCGTCGTGTAGGGAAAGAGTGTAGATCTCGGTGGTCGCCGTATCATTAAAAAAAAAAAAAAAAGAACACTCCGCAGTACCACTCAATCCCTACCCTCAACACCCGCACCACAGCCCCACATCGTCTGTGTATCTCTGCATCTACCAGTTCCACACACATGTCATCCTC
>CAJVYZ010000201.1 GCA_913009915.1 uncultured Gemmatimonadota bacterium
ATGTAGGACGGGGTGCCCAGGGCCACACCGGTTTCTGTTGGCCGGTCGCCGCCTGCAGCACTCACCGCCCGGGCGATGCCAATGTCGGCCACCACGGCGTGGACGCTGGAGAGGGGAATGTTCTCGGGCTTGATGTCCCGGTGGACCACCCCGTGCGAGTGGGCGTAGGACAGCGCGTCGGCCACCTCCCGGGCAATCTTGAGCGCGTCGTCGATGGGGAGCTGTTTCTCCCGGTCGAGGCGCTCGCGCAGCGATTCGTCCTCGGCCAGCGGCATGACGAAGAACAGGAAGCCGTCGGCCTCGCCCGAGTCGTACAGCGGGAGGATGTGCGGGTGACTCAGCCCTGCTGCAATTTCGATTTCTCGAAGGAAGCGTTCCTTGCCCAGCACCTCACCCAGCTCCGGGTGGAGGACCTTGACCGCCACTTGCCGATGATGCTTGACGTCCTCGGCCAGGTAAACAGTGGCCATGCCGCCGCGACCGAGTTCGGTCTTGATGGTGTAGCGGCCGGATAGGGCCACGGATACCCGTTCGAGATCTGTCATAGTACGGTGTGCGGTGTGCGGTGTGCGGCGGACTCCGCCCGGCGATGAGTCGTCGGCTTGGCGACGCTGCGTGCCGAGGAGCCTTGAAACACTTCGAGCGCACGTCCATCAGGACGTACCGCGAAGCGCCGAGCGGACGCTTCAGCGTCCGAGTCGTGCCGGCTACTCATTGGCCGCCGCCACGGCCGCCCGGACTACGCTGAACCAATTCTCGATCAAGACCAGATCGCTCCCTGATTGGGTGGCGCCGGTACTGACCGGCAGGACCATCAAGACCTGTTGGCCGTCGGCTTGGAGAGCATGATAATGGCTGTCGTCATTCGAGAGCGCCCCAGCCAAACGGAACAGCCTGCGGCGTTCCCCGACTTGGAATGAACCTGCGGTTTCGACCTGTGCCACCAGAACGTCGCCCGCCAGCGTCCGGTACCACAGCTCTGTGCCATCCTGGGACCAGGTCGGCTCGATACCGCCGTCAATAGATACCTGCCACAGCCCATCTCCGGTGTTGGGAAAGGGCCTCACGTAAACTTCCTTGCGGCCGGTCTCATTGGAGGTGTACGTCAGCCAGCGCCCGTTGGGCGATACCATGGGAGACGTCTCCTCGTACGGCGTCGCCACCAACGTCACCGTTGCCGTGTCGCCACTGAGCCGCCGGGCATAGATGTCTCCCCGGCCGGCGGCAAGGTCATCGGTGCGGAACACGACCCACTCACCGTCGGGCGACATCCGGCCCTCGAACACTGGGCGCGCTTCCCCGACCAGCTTGGTGGCCCGCCCACCCCCGTCGGCCTGCATCCGCCACAGCTCCATTTTGCCCGACACGTCCGTAACGTAGAGGATGTCACGCCCGTCAGGACTCCAGCTCTGTCGAATGTGCTGACCTTCGTCGAAGGTCAGGCGTGAGAGCGGCCCGTCGGGAAGGCGCTTGATGTACAGGTGACTGGCACCCGTCGCCTCTTCGACCAAACCGACCACCAGCCGGGTACCGTCCGGCGAAAGGCTCGGACCACTGTTACTCACGAATTGGGCCGTCCAATTCGAATCGGGCACCGTCACTCGACCGCTGCGATCGACCCACACCACTTGGCTCTCGGCCGTGGTGACATTCGACTGGCCGGCGACATAGACTACGGTGCCATCGGCACCCACCACGATGTCGGTCAGCCCTTCTCCAGTCTGGGCGCCGCTCATCACCGGAACGGCGACTCCAGACGTCGTGAGTGTGGCGCGGTCGAACGGCATGGCAAACACCCCGCCATCGAGACGACTGTACACCAGGATGCCGGGGGGCACGTACCACGCTCCGGCCGCCTGCTCCACCAACAGGCGCACTGCACCCGTTTCCATGTCGAGCACCATGATCTCACTCAGCGCGCAGGCGTAGTTGGGACACGCCGTCAGGAGAAGCGCCCGCCTTCCGGGAATTGGGGCAATCCGGTTAACGCTCCCTCCGAGGTCGTCCGTGTTAGCCAACCGCTGTTGCGGGCCACCAGTGTCACTCACCATGAAGATGATTTCGCCCGACAAGCCCTGGAGATCTACCGTTCCTCCCACAAAAGCGATCGTGCCATCGTCCAACCACACTCCCGGCGCAGCCGAACCGCCGGAATCCGACACCGTGACGGCCGAGCCGCCGCGCCGGGGAACCTTGAGAAGACGACCCGCCGCACTGAAGGCGATCCATCGGCCATCGGGGGAAAAGAAGGGAGCGAAGCCTCCTTCAGTGCCCGCCAAAGCAACGGGCTCAAGTTCGTTCCGCTCCTTGAGCCACAAGCGGTCCCCTCCAAGGGAGTCCACGAAGACCATGGCGGACCCGTCCGGGGCCATGGCCAGCTCCCGGGGCAACTCTCCGCTCACCATGGGCTGGTCTCCGCTCACCAAAGGCCGACTCGTGAGTCGGATATGGTGGTACGACGGCTCGGCCGACGACGAAGACGTGTCTCGGTTCCCGAGTGCCCAGACAGCCACCAGAAGCATGGCGGCCGAAACACCGGCGAGACCAACGGCAAGTCGTTTCCACCGACCGGACACGTCCGCAGCCACCAACGGCACCGGCGTTCGCGCCCCGGTGAACGACGGATTGGCCAGCGCCGAGGCAAAATCGGCCGCGCTGGCGAACCGGTCCGCCGGCAGTTTCTCCAGGGCGGCGAGCGTGGCCGCTTCAACGTTGACCGGGACGGTCCCCCGCCTGGCGGTCAGCGGGCGCGGACTCTCGGTCACCACCTGAGCCACGATCGCCTGCGCCGTGGGGCCGTTGAACGGCGGCTCGCCCACCAGCATTTCGTACAGCACCACTCCCAGAGCGTAGACGTCGCTCCGGGCGGTGATCTCGCGTTCGCCCATGGCCTGTTCGGGGCTCATGTAATGCGGGGTGCCAAGGCTCATGCCGGTTTCGGTCATGCGCGTGGCGCCGGCCCCGCTGGCTGCCAGCGCGATGCCGAAGTCGGCCACCATGGCCTGGCCCTCGTGCAGCAGGATGTTCTCCGGTTTGATGTCCCGGTGGATGACGTCGTGCCGGTGGGCGTAGTCGAGCGCGCTGGCCACCTCACTGGTCAGTCGGACGGCGTCGTCTATCGGAAGTTGTTTTTCCCGGTCGAGCCGATCGCGCAAGGATTCGCCCTCGACGTACGGCATGACGTAGAACACCGTGCCGTCAACTTCGCCGGAATCGAACAACGGCAGGATGTGCGGATGCTGCAAGTTGGCGGTGGTCTCGATCTCGGCAAGGAACCGCTCGGCGCCAATGACCGCGGCCAGTTCGGGCCGCAGGACCTTGAGGGCCACCTTGCGCTTGTGCTTCAGGTCGTCCGCCAAAAACACGGTCGCCATGCCGCCGGCGCCGAGTTCGCGCTCGATGGAGTAGCGCCCTTCGAGGGCGGATTGGATGCGGGCGGAGATGTCAGTCATAGGCTGTCGGCTGTCGGCGGTCGGCGGTCGGCTGTCGGTGCACCATTCATCACTCTTCGCTCTGCTTCATGACGCGGTCAATCACGCCCTGTACCCAACCAAGCGCCACGACCGGTTGCTGCGTCGTGCCGCTGGTCCGGATCATGACGAAATGTTCGCCGTCAGGCGCCACGTCATACTCGGGCCAACGGACGTTGGTGTAGTACGGGCCACTGAAAAGCGAGTCACGTCCGGTGACGGCCGCTGTCGCTCCGAGCTGGAGCCGGGCGCTCATCAGCGTCGTCTCGTCGCGGAAGAACAACTCTCGGCCCCCCGGATGCCACATGGGTTCCGTGCCCCCGTTGCTCGACACCCGCCACCGGGCGCCGCCCGTGGGATAGCGCCTGACATAGACCTCGTTGCGTCCGGATTCGTTGGAAACATAGGCCAACCACGTTCCATCAGGGGATAGCATCGGCGATCCTTCATCGAACTGGGTGACCACGACGGAGTCGGCCACGCGGTCGCCCGCAAGCGGAAGAGCATAGATATCGAACCCGCTGATGGGCGAGATCTCACGGTACAACAACGTGCTTCCATCGGGGGTGACCGATCCGGGAAACCGTACCTGGTTTCCTTCCATCAGGCGTTCGGCCTGATCACTGCCATCGCTCGCTTTCCACCACATCCCGGCGATGTCATCGCGCCGCGACGTGAACACGATCCGCTGCCCATCCGGCGTCCACACGGGGTACAGGTTGTCACTCTCGAAAGTCAGCCGGCTCAAGGTCTCGGTCGGCAAGTGGAAGGTCCAAAGGTCTCCCGCCTGGCCTTCATCGGCACCCAGTCGGAACGCAATGCGCTCGCCATCGGGTGAGAAGCGGGGATTTCGGTAGGGGCCAATGTCATCGAACACGGCCGTCCCGTTTCCCGTCCGGTCTACCACGACGATGGTGTGTTGCTCGGTCCCGCCTGTCAGAAAAAACGCCGTACCATTGGATGCCCACGCCAGTTGGGGCGCCTGGCCCGTTGAAAACGCCAACTCCTCCCGAATCGGCGTCGGTTGTCCGACGACCCGGGGATCGGACGGATCGATGGGGACCAACACCATCGATCCGTTATCAAGGCTCACCAGCAAGAGATCGGATTCGAGATAGCGGCCCCACCAGGCGTTTTCGACCAAGAGGCGCACCTCGCCGGTTTCACGGGAGAGTGCTACCACCGATGTGCCGCCGCCGGCCGAGGGAACCAACGTGACAATGAGCCACCGTTCACCAGGAAGGAATGAAGGCCACCAGTACCACGACCCTTCCTCGGCCGTGAACGCTTGGGCCGGCGTGCTTTGGCCTGAGCCGGAGATCTTGAAGAGCCCCTGACTGACTTCATGACTGAAATAGATCGTGTCGGAGGTCGACCACACGGCGCCGGTGATAATGATCGACCCTTCAAGCGACGTGAGCGTCACCGCCCTGGAGCCGTGCAGGTCCACTTTCTGGAGGCGGTTGCCCTTCCGGAACGCGAGCCAGCGGCCATCCGGAGAGAAGAACGGCCCCTGAGCACCTTCAGTGTTCGGAATGGGGCGGATTGTCAAATCCGTTAGATCCCGGCGGTACAGTTGCGACTCCTGGTCGCTTTCCCCGACGTACACCAAGGTGCTCCCGTCCGGGGATATCGCCACCGCCGGTTGCATATTCGAGGACCTGATTTCGGCGCCCGGTGGAACCTGCATGCCGAATCGTGCCGGGGCAGGTGGGATCTCGCGGAGAGGCCGGAGCCAGCCCCAGGCAGCGATCGCTACCGCGGTCAAGGTGACGGCTCCCAGGAGGACGGTCAGGCGGTAAGGCGGTCGGGCGGTCGGGGAAGATCTGCGACTGGACGGGACTCGATTCACCCCGGTGCCGTCCCGCAGCGCTGACGCGAATTCTGCGGCAGTGGCGAACCGGTCGGCAGGCAACTTTTCCAGCGCCTGCTCCAACGCAGCCTCGATGTGTGGTTCCACCGTATGCCGTTGGGTCGAGATGGGCCTCGGAGCCTCGGTCATGACTCGCGCCACCACTGCCTGGGCGGTGGGCCCGGTGAACGGCGGTTCGCCCACCAGCATCTCATACAACACGCAGCCGAGGGCATACACGTCCGAGCTGGCGGTGATCTCCCGTTCCCCCATGGCCTGCTCGGGGCTCATGTAGTGGGGCGTACCCAGACTCATGCCGGTTTCGGTCATGCGGGTGCCGCCGGCTTCGGTCACAGCCAGGGCGATGCCGAAGTCGGCCACCATGGCCCGGCCGTCGTGCAGCAGGATGTTCTCGGGCTTGATGTCGCGATGTATGACGTCGTGCCGGTGGGCGTAGTCCAACGCGTCGGCCACCTCGCTGGCGATGCGTATGGCGTCATCTACCGGGAGCTGCTTCTCCCGGTCGAGCAGGTCGCGCAGCGATTCGCCTTCCACATAGG
>CAJVYZ010000202.1 GCA_913009915.1 uncultured Gemmatimonadota bacterium
GGAACACTTTATCCAGCGTTACGAGACAACGGCGCCCAGGCTTGCCAACTGGGCCGAGACCGCTTTGCCAGAAGGCTTCAGTGTCTTTGACTTACCGGATAACCACCGGAAACGAATGAGGACCACCAATGTGTTGGAGCGGGTAAACAAAGAGATTAAACGCCGCACGAGAGTGGCAACCCTATTCCCGAATGAAGCTTCCTGTCTTCGACTTGTGACAGCCGTGGTCATGGAGATATCGGATGACTGGGAAACCGGAAGAATTTATCTGACAATGGATGAAAAATGAATTTAGCCCGATTGGCTAAACCGGAAATTACAGAAGAAAAGTTGCTTTATCGGAGACTTTTGGCCTTGGCCAGTCTGTCCCCTATCGTGTGGACTTACTTTGCAACGATGGTTTGGCATGATTGCGACAGCACAACTTTCCCGGAAGGTTTTCTGAACCCTATTTAACTGGATTTTTTATGACCAAAAAATTTGCTTCACAGGCCGATCTGGATGAAAAACAGATCTCTTTTACCAAACTTGCAGATGGACTCTATGCCTATACTGCAGAAGGTGACCCGAACACCGGCATCGTCATTGGTGATGATTCTGTCATGGTCATTGATGCGCAGGCCACCCCGATCATGCCCCAGCCACCCATGATGAAGTAGACGCCGACCACCGTTCCCACCGCCCAGGCACCCGAAAGCGGGAACTGGCGCCAGATCATGATCCCAAGCAGCAGGCCCACCACCCCGCTGAAGACGTTCCAGACCCACCCCATTGTCGGCTCCATCCCCAGGCCGACGATCACCTCGCCGACGTCACTGAAGCCCAAATAGGCGCCAGAATCCAAGTGAGTGCGGCCAAGCCCGCCCCTGGGCGGGACAGCAGATAGCCACCGACGACGATCGCCACCAGCCCGCCGAGCAGGGCCAGCACCCCGGACCTGAACGAGCCGCACTTGAAGGCGCCGAATAGACGGACGATGCCGGCCACGAGGATCATGATACCAATGAGCATGACGATCCCCACGCCGGTAATGAGCGGTGATCCCAACGCCATAATGCCGACGATGATCTGCACGACGCCGAGCATTGTGAGCAGGCCTGCGTTGCTGCGAGCCTCAGACACCCAACCCTGTGAATCCGCCATGGAAGTCCCCTCCAGAAATGGTGAACATCAAGTCGGCCAACTCGATCCATATTCGGCACTAGGCGGCCGAAGACCTAAGAGGGCGATAGGGTAACATCCGGAAACGTGTTTGTCCACGGTTCACTATCCTCAACACCTTGCTATACCACAACCTTCGACTGGAACCCGCAACACTCTTGGCTCATGAGACAGTTGCTAACGCTCCAGCGACCTCGAGACGTACGAGGCACCGCCGGTCACCGCCCGCACGGCGTCCGCCAGTTCCTGGCCGGCGTCGGACTTGCTGACGTATCCGGAGTCGGGTATCAGCAACGCGTCATGAACGATCCGCCGCTGCCGGTGAACCGACAGGAACACCACCGCGCTGCGACATCCACGCTGGCGCAGTCGGCGCGCAGCCTCTATGCCGCCGAGCCGCGGCATGGACACATCCATGACGATGGCGTCCGGCGTGAGGCTCTCCGCCAAGTCCACTGCCTCGATTCCATCCGATGCCTCGCCGATAATGTCGAACTCATCGGCGAGGAGTCCCCTCACGCTGGCACGCATACTCTCGTTGTCCTCGGCGATGACGACGGTGACCTTAGACATGCAGCATGGTAGGCTATGTGGGGGGTACTCGACTATTGGGAATAGTCCCTATGTCCTGGCGGCCCTACTCCGCGGACACGATCCCGCACCGAACGGCGTAGCGCGTGAGCTCGGCGGTGGTGTGGAGATCGAGCTCTTTCATGATGGCGTAGCGGTGCGCTTCGGCGGTCTTGGGGGAGATCCCGAGCGCCTGGGCGATGCCCTTGAGGGAAGCCCCTTCAGCAATCAACTGCAGAACCTCCCGTTGCCGCACCGTGAGGTCCTCGGTCCGGTTGGAAGCACGGACCCGTTCGACGAAGAAAGCGAGCGGCTCTTCGGTCACCCGCGGCGTCAGGTAGTGCTTCCCCCGCTGGACGTCCTTGATGGCAGCCACCAGCTCGCTGGAGCCGCCCCCCTTGACCACGTACCCATGGACACCGGCGCGAAACGCCGCCTCGGCGAATTTCACATCGGCGTGCATCGTCAGCACGATGATCTTGACGCGCGGCTGGTCTCCGAGAATTCGCTTGGCGGCCTCGACACCGTTGAGACCGGGCATGGTGAGGTCGGTGATGACCATGTCGGGCTCGAGCTCGGTAACCGCCTCGAGTAGCGATCGGCCGTCGGCCACGGTTCGGACCAGATCCACTTCGGTCTCGAGTATTCGAGCGAGACCCTCTGCCACGATGGAATGGTCGTCCGCCAGGACGACGCGCGGCTTGTTCATGAACTCACACTCTGTGCGGGGAGGAGCACGACGATCGTCGTCCCGGTGCCCGGCGCCGTGTCCACGGTCAGGGTGCCATCGAGCAGCCGGGTCCGCTCTCGCATGCTGGCCAGTCCCAGGCCCACGTGGCCCGCGACCGGGTCGAACCCGCTCCCGTCGTCATGGATCAGCAGCCGCACACCCTCGGGGCCGGCCGACAGGCCCACTTCGACCTCCTTGGCGCCGGCGTGCTTGGCGATGTTGCGCAGGGCCTCCTGGGTGATGCGATAAAGACCCAACGCGGCCTGCGCGGAAACGCTTTCCTTGACGGACTCAGGCGCCGACACCCTGGTGGCGACCCCGGTGGTCGCCTCGAAGTCCTCACCCAGTCCTTCGATGGCCGACGGCAACCCCAGGATTTCGAGGATCGCGGGGTGCAGTTCGTGGGAGATCTTGCGGGTGTCCTCGGCAACGCCGGCAAGTTGTTGCTGCACGGCCCTTAGCTGCACCTTGGCGTCTTCCGGATCGGTGTCGATGACGCGGATGGCGGGATCCACGTTGATTGCCGCAGCATGGAGCCGCTGACTGATGTCGTCGTGCAGGTCACGCGCCACACGGGCCCGATCCTCCTCTTGCGCCGTCACCAGACGCCGGCTGAGCTCCTTCAGCTCGACTTCCGCGGCTTTCCGGGTGGCAACTTCTCGCTCCAACGCAACGTTCCGTCTTCGGGTGGCCTGGTGGCGCAACGACTGGATCCCGGCACCGAGTCCGATGATGCCCAGCACGGCGGCGGCCATGAACCAGGTCGTCTGCCACCAGAGTGGCAACACTCGAAACTGAACGGCCGACGGTTCCTCCGTCCAGGCACCGAAGTTCTTGCGGGCGGCGACCCGAAATGTGTACTCGCCGGGCCACAGGTTGGTATAGGATGCCAATCGCCGTCCGCCGGCATCGACCCAGTCATCGTCGTGGCCGTCCAACCGGTAGCGGAACCGCACCAGATCGGGGTGCTCGAACGTGGCCGCCGTGTACCGGAAATCCAGGTTCTGCGTACCGGCTTGGACGACCAAATCCACGTGGCTTGGAAGAGCCTCACCATCGGCGCGTATCTCCTCGATGATCACCGAAGGCGGCGCGTCGTTCCAGCGCAACTCGGCGGGATCCACCACCACTACCTCGCGGCCGAACAGCCATATCCTCCCGTCGGGTCCCTTCGCCGCGGAGGCCAATGGATGACGGAATTCGGGGGCCCCGTCACCGCTGCCGAGGAGCCCGATGTCGAGTCGGTGGCGAAGGCCCCGGGCGTAGTCACGCAGTTCGGCGCGAGCCCCGATCATGACCCCCCTCCGGCTCGGCAGCCACAGATCGCCATCGTCCGTCTCGAGGATGCGCAGGATGTATTCGTCGGGGAGGCCGTCGGTTCGTCCGATCCGGGCCACCGAATCTCCGTCGACGATCAACAGGCCGTCCCCCAGCGTGCTCACCCAGATGAGACCGTCCCGATCGACATGGATGTCGCTCACCGGCGCACTCGAATGCCAATCGTCCATGCTCGATCGACCCTCCTCGCCCAGGGATAGGCGACCGAATCCTGTGGTTGTGCCAAACCAGATCTCACCGGCCCCCACCCGACCGGGGCGCAGGACCGTGACCTCAGCGTCCGTCAGAGCATCGGGGAACGGATAGAGGGTCTGCTCGCCACCGCCCGCCGGCGACAGCCTGACGATGCCCTCGCCTTCACGGACGTACCACAGTTCTCCCGCGGCGCCGGCGACCAGGTGATTGGGACGCCCCCTGGGTGGTGGCCAGCTGCCGAGTTGGTAGTCGGGCTCGATCTTGGGGTACGAAAAGTCGGTCACTTCCCCACCCACCACCCGTTTCACGCCGTTCTGGCCGTGGAGGTACCACAGAGCCCCCGTCCGATCGGCGACGAGGCCCGAGACGCAGTCCGGACCGACCGGATTGATCTTGGCGGCGGGAGGGAATCGATCGAGCATGGGAAAACCATCCGTGAGAGTCAATCGAGTGCCGTCAGGTCGTACGACCCTGGGGCGGCACCGTTCCACGGCCCACATGGACTCCGCCGTACGAGGGGTGACCGAGCCAACCAACATGACGTTCATCGGGTCGACTGGGTCACTGGATGGGGCCGGCAGCAAGTTCCGGCTAACCTGGACCAGTCCGCCACCGAGAAGACCGAACCAATGGTTGCCCTCGGCGTCCTCCAGCGAGGCGAGCACGGTTCCCAGTGCGAAGGGGGCAACCGCGGCGGCACCGGCTCCGGTGTCAGCATGCACCTGAGTGAGCGGGACCCGTTCCAAGGATCGGTTGAGCCAAGCAATCCACAGGTGTCCGGTGTCGGCACCGATGATGTCATGCACCCGACCTTCCCCAACGGTGGCGTGAAGCTGGAAAGTCCCTCTATCTCTGCGATACAGACCGTTGGGCGTGCCGAACCAGATTCGGCCCTCGGTGTCTTGGTAGATGCGCGCCACAGCTTCGGCATCGTCAGGGAGTGCGAAGCGGGTCATCTGATCGTTGTCGATGCGGACCGCCGCCGCGGATGTAGTTCCTACCCACACGGCGCCGGATGCGGCGGCCTCGATGGCGCGGTCGTTCACATCCGGGAGGTCGTAGTCCGTCCTCTCCCCATCCCGCCAACGGACGACACCGCCGTCAGGCTCGTTGCCCATTACCATCCAGAGATCCCCATTGGGAGCTGCCGCCATCGCGGTCGGGGCGGTCTCTTCGAAACGATGGACGACTTCCCAGTCGTCGGCCGTCAGTCGGGCAAGGACGCTTTCACGGGTGCCATCGCGAGGGACCAATATGGCCCACAGCGTACCGCGGCTATCGACCTCGACATGCCAGGCGTACGCCGGGTGGTCTCCGTCGCGGGTCGTGAGGTCGATCTTCACCAGCCGATTGCCGTCGAACCGCATCAGGCCACCCGTGGTGGCAATCCACAGGTACCCGTCGGGCGTTTGCGCCAGGTCGGTCACCCGGTTGGACAGCAGACCATTATCGGTGTTCCAGTGTCGAATGGAGTATCGATCGTGGCCGAGGACGAAACCACTCGTCCCGGTGCCCTGGGCCGGCAGCGGGGCGGCAGAGAGCACGACGAGGCACAGAGGCACCAAGAGGAGGGAGCGGACCACGGGATTCACGGGCCGGGATGGTTCGTCAATCGGCATCCAGGATGGTTTCGTCAATCGGCATGAGGTTAGGGGGACCATCGGCGGCGACTGTGAGCGATCCCCGTCCAGCGGTCCGCGCTACCGGCAGGGCCCTCTTGGGGGAATCTATCAGGGTGGTCGGGCAGCGCCAGAACGCGGGGGGCGTGAATAGGGACTTTTCCCGATTTCCGCGATCACGGTCGAGATCGGAAGAGCACACGTCTGAACTCCAGTCACACTGATATATCTCGTATGCCGTCTTC
>CAJVYZ010000203.1 GCA_913009915.1 uncultured Gemmatimonadota bacterium
GGACATGAGATCTATTTGTCTGTTCCTCAGCTTTATCATTGTTTTTTTGCTGATTTAATTCTGTTTTTTTTTTTTTTTGTTTTCTTTTGTTTTTTTTTTTTTTCAAGCAGAAGACGGCATACGAGATATATCAGTGTGACTGGAGTTCAGACGTGTGCTCTTCCGATCTGTAACTCTCACCGATGAAATAGAGGGCATCAGGCGCCCGGCGGTCATCGGCATACGAACGGAGGAGTTCCTGGAACCCGAGCCGGGCCGTGGCAAAACTGCCGCGCCGGAGCTGGGCCAGTGACGCCTCGTAAATCTGGTTGGCGGAAGGGACCGAGGAGGCCTCGGCGGCCAGGCTGTCGCCCTCGGCGATCTGGGCACCACGGGCGTCCAGCTGAGTGCGAAGATCCGTCAGGCGTTGCTGGCTTTGGCCCGTCAGGGCCTGCACCTGCACCAGCTGCTGCGAAATGCTGTAGAGATCGCCGTCGATGTCGCCGCGGAGCGCGGCGAGCGCCCGACGCCCGGCCACCAGCGAATCGAGAATGTCCTGCTGCAGATTGATGACTTCGTTCAACTGGGCGGCCCGGGCCGAATCTTGGCGCACGGTTCGGGCCTCGAGCGTAGCCACCTGTCGTTCAAGGCGTGCTACATCGCTCTTGAGGGCACAGCCCCCAAGAGCGACGAGCATGACCAGAAAACCTGAACGGGCCTGCACCAGCCTGGCTCCCCTTAGTTGGGAGCGACGAGCTGGCTGGCCCCGGCCGTCATCTCGAACTCGTCCCGCCGGTTCTTGGCCCAGGCGTCTTCGGTCTGTGCCGGATCGAGGGGCCGTTCCTCGCCGAAGGACACGATGTTGATCCGGGAACCGTCGACGCCCTGGTTGACCAGGTAGCGCTTGGCCGACTCGGCTCGGCGATTGCCCAGGGCGAGGTTGTACTCGTCGGAGCCCCGCTCATCGGCGTGCCCGGCGATACGCAGGCGCACAGCGTCGTTGGCCATCATGATGGCGGCCTTGCGGTCCAGATTGGCTTCGTCTTCCATACGGATGTCAGAGCGGTCGAAGTCGAAGTTGATCATGTCATGCACTTCGGCCGTCAGCCGGGTGGTGATAAGTGCCGCGGCGGCCATGGCTTCCTCGGCCGCGCGGCGCTCGGCTTCCGCCCGGGCACGCTCGGCGGCAGCGATGGAATCCCGCCGCATCTGCTCCTTGATGGCTGTGCTGTCGACCGCCACCGGTGCGGGGGTTTCAGGCTCGGGTTGGGATCCGCCACATGCTGCCGCGACCAGGACACTAGCCGCGAGTACCAAGAACTTCCGCCTCATGAGATACTCCGTTCTCAATGGTTCACACCTGCGGCCCCGCCAAAGCGGCGG
The DNA here is from genome assembly GCA_913009915.1 of uncultured Gemmatimonadota bacterium. GTDB lineage: Bacteria > Gemmatimonadota > Gemmatimonadetes > Gemmatimonadales > GWC2-71-9 > N074bin45. Next base: position 1,363 of record CAJVYZ010000203.1, read on the forward strand.
GACCATGAAGGAAGTCGTACGGCATCCGGCGTCCCGAGTTGCCGGATGCGTCCCGTTTCTGTGTCGACGATCCACAGTTGTCGCCGACCGCTCCGGGTAGAGACAAACGCCACATGGCGGCCGTCGGGCGCCCATGTCGGGTCCTCGTTCCTGCCGGCCGAGGTCAGCTGCCGCACCCGCCGGCTCGCCAAATCCAACACAAAGACCTGGAATCGGCCCTCGATGGCCCGGTGAAAGGCTACCTGGGCTCCGTCCGGCGACCACTCGGGCGCAAAGGAACTTCCGGTAGCGCCGAAATCGAACGAAGCCAGGAGTTCCTGGTCTGTGCCATCCGCCGACATCACGTAAATCTGGGGGGGGCCAGCCCGAGTTGATACGAAGGCGATGCGACGGCCGTCAGGCGAGTATGTGGGAGATAGATTATCCGCATAGCGGCCCACGGTCAACCTTTGCAGGCAGCACATATCCCCAACATCCACGCGAAAAATGTCGGTGCCGCCTTCACCGGAGCGCGTATAGGCGAGGGTCCGTCCATCCGGCGAGAACGCGGAGGCGTAGTTCAGCCCATTGCGAGTACTGGGGATGGTCACGGTGGAGCCACCGGCCAGGAACAGGAGCTGGAGACTCCCCATTCCCTCGTTGAACCGAGTGTAGACGATCCGCCGTCCATCCGGTGACCAGGCGGGCGACAGGACAGCCTCGTCGGCCCCAGTGAGTGACACATTCCTCACCCCGTCACTATCCACGATCCACAACCGCTTGCGCCCAACGTATGCGAGCCGGCTGGCAGCGTATCCCGACGTCCCGGTAACCCAGCGGACGATTTCGTCCGAGATCTGATGGACGGCCATACGGAACTCGGGAGCGTCGGGAGGGGGAAAGATGACCGTCTGATGGCTCCGTACCTCGCCCGCGTCGAGGTCGTGGAGTCGGACGACAGTGGCGCCACCCGATGGAGTGAGCTCCACTCCGTACTGGGCACCGAGCTTGCGATAGAGGTCGTAGTTCACGCTGCCCGCGGATGCGCCGTCCTGCTGATATCCAACATAGATCAACTCGAATCGGTCGCTGTAATCCAGATCACGTTGGAGGATCGACCGGACGGAGTCGAATCCCGGACCGGGGAATACCACCAGTCGCGGCCGGATGCCCGGGGTATACTCGATGCCGACCCGGACTCCCTGATCGACCGGTGGCACGGAATCCTGGGCCACCAGGCTTCCCGCGACCAATACCAGCGGCAGGGCCCCGATCCAGCGTCTCACGAGCCTCTCGGGGTGAAGAAGAAACTCACGGGCAGGATGTCCTCCCTAAAGCCGTCCGGCAGCGGACCAAACGCCCCGGCATTGGCGGCGGCCTCGACGGCCCCCTGGGCCCCGAGGTCGAAGGTGAAGTTGCCGGAGCGGCGAATGAACCGGATGTCGTTCACGCTTCCGGCTCGTTGGATGGTGAAGAACACTTCCGCCCGCAGTGACGCATTGGTTTTGGGGCGATCCCAGCGGCGATATACCTGGGCCACGATGTTCTGGAGATACTGGGGATAGGGGAACATCAGGCCCGGGATCTCGACGTTGACCGGGGCGGTGCCGGTCTTGGGTGTCTCGTCGGGCAGCGGTTGCTCCGTGGGAGCCGTCTTTGGCGGAGGCTCGGTCTGCTGTTTAACGGGTACGGGAACCGGCACCGGTGGGTCGTCCTTGCGGGCCTGGGGTTTCGGTGGCGCCTCCGGCGGCGGGTCCACTTGGCGCGGCGTGGCTTCCGGCGCACGCCGCGGCCTGGGCGGCGTCCTCGGCGCGGCGACGAGCTCGACGGCGTAGACCGGCGGGGCAATCTGCTGGGGACGGGCCGCCGCCATGAGGACCACCGCGCCGAGGACGTGCACCACACTGGTCCAGATGATCCCCGAGGTTACCCCCGGGCGCGTACGCCGGCCAAAGACGTCCCTCACCTAACGACGTCCTCCTCTTCGGCGACTACACTGGTCTTGACACCGGCATTCCGCAGCACGGCCATGACACGCACTACGGTGCCGAACGGCACAGTCCGGTCGGCGCGGAGAAACACCGAGGACGTGTTGGTCCGTTGGACCAGCGCGGCGAAGGTGACGCGGAACTCGTCGTAGGACACTTGGGTGTCGTCGAGATAGATCTTCCCGGCTCGATCGACGGTAACGACCATCCCTTCATTGGCCGCAAGGGGTCTGGCGGCGGCTTTCGGGAGGTCGATGTCGACCCCACCCTGCATGATGGGCGCGGTGATCATGAAGATGATGAGCATGACGAACGCCACGTCCACCAGTGACGTCACGTTGATGTCGGCCTTCAGCGGGAGTCCCCCGCCGATCTCGTCGATCCCGCCCAACCCGTCCATCACGCTAGATCACTCCCTCACGCGCCATGGTCCCGATCAATTCGTTGGCGAACCCTTCCATTTCTCCCGAGAAGAGCCGGATCCGATTGACGAAGAAATTGTAGGCGATCACCGCCGGGATAGCCGCGGCCAATCCGGCCACGGTCGTGACCAGTGCCTCCGCCACGCCGGGCGCCACTGCCGCGATGTTGCCGGAGCCCTGAGCGGCGATCCCGAGGAACGCCAGCATGACCCCGAGCACCGTCCCCAGGAGCCCCAGCAGCGGACTGACCGATCCGATGGTAGCGAGCCACGAGACATAGTGACTGGCCAGGTCGCGCTCGGCGGCGATCTCCTTGTTGAGAACCATCTTCAGGACTCCGACCTGGGTGGCCGAGAGCGTTTCCGATGGTCGGCTCGACTCCGTCCTGAGTGAACCGGGCAGCAGTTCGGAAACGAAGTTGATCCCCTCGCGGAACAGTCGGTTGTAGGGAGACGGCGGGAGCTTCATGACCGCGTGGTAGCCATCCTGCAGTCTTGTCGTTCGCTCGAGTTCACCGAAAAACCGGTCGGCTTGCTGGCGCAGCCGTCGGCTCTGCCACCACTTCAACCCGATGATGAACCAGGAGAGAACGGAGAACACGGCCAGGGTACCGAGAACGATCTTGGTTTCCGTACTCGCCTGGGCGATCAAATCGAACGAGGAGGAGGGCATGGCCCCCCCAACCTGCAGCGTCACTGGGCCTCCTGTTGGAACCAAGTGATGAGGTCCTTGAGCCCGTCGCCGAACTGGGCTTGCGGCTCCCACTGGAGCACCGACTTGGCCTTGTCGATGTTCAACGAGCTACGGAACAACTCTCCTGGCCGCGCGGCGGCATGTTCCACGTCGGCCCGCGTTTCCATCGCCGCCGCGACCGCATCAACCAGCTCGAGCACCGAGGTCTCGCGGGCCGTGGCGATGTTGAACGCGCTGGCATCGATGTCGTCGCCTTGCGGCACGTCCATGGCACTGGCCGCCATGTTGGCGCGGGCGACGTCCTTGACGTAAACGTAGTCTCGGGTTTGGGTTCCGTCGCCGAACACGGTCAGCGGCTGCCCCTCGAGCAGCCGGGACACGAATATGGATACCACCCCGGCTTCCGACTTGGGGTCTTGGCGCGGCCCGAACACGTTGCTGTAGCGCATGGCAACACCCTGAAAGCCCCCCAGGATCGACAGCGTCTTGAGGTAATACTCGCCGGACAACTTGCTGACTCCATAAGGCGAAATGGGACCCTTGGGCGCCGTTTCCGCCGTCGGAATCACCTCGGGATCACCGTAGACCACCCCGCCACTGCTGGCAAAGATCACCCGTTTGACGTTCCCGGCCCCGGCTCCCTCGAGGAGGTTGACCAAGCCGAGGACGTTGGTGGCACAGTCCAGCGCGGGGTTGGTGACCGATACCCGAACGTCGATTTGGGCGGCATGGAGGTTGAGGACGTCGTACTTGCCCGTTGCCACCGCTTCACGGGCCTCGGGCGACCTGATGTCAGCCCGAACAAACGAGGCCCCGGCCGGAATGTTCTGCTCCTTCCCCCGGGACAGATCGTCGAGAACGGTGACTTCCCACCCGTCAGCCAGATACGCTTCGGCAACATGCGATCCGATGAACCCCGCCCCTCCAGTGACCAGCACCCGTCTGCCCATGCGTTGTCTCTCCCCTTTTCGTACGTCGCTATTCGGTTGCCCGATTCAGCCGGCAGGCCGCACGGGCCAAAACGCTTAATTGTAGCAGGGGTGTCCCCCATTCCCCAATGCCGGAAAACACAAAGGGCGGTCGCCGCTCGACGACCGCCCCCCGTTGATGCGGAATCCCCCTCCTCAAGTCGGGAGGCGACCGACCTGCCGCGCTTCGGTGCCCTGCCGAACATCGGTAAACACGACGTTCAGCACCTGGGCGCTCGAGGTATGATCGTTGACATTGACGATTTGCACCATGCCCATGAGTTCATCGGTCGTGGCCGCCAGGGGATCGCGGCGCTGCGGCGTCCGCCGGAGCTCGAAGACATCGCCAAGCTTGACGCCCGCTTCACGGCCTTTGTCGAGGAACAGAACCTGAAATGGTTCGGTCAGCTCGCCGCGGTCCCGGGTGGGGATGACCGAGGGGGTG